>JALZOE010000427.1 GCA_030857325.1 Acidobacteriota bacterium | reverse complement strand
GACATAATTGTATTGGGCGCCAACTCGATTTTGCCCGACTTGCCTAAATTAACAACGGCACTTACATTTTCCGGTGTCGAAATAGTGCTGCCGGTAAAAATAGAACGTCCGGTTTGGGCATTCTCACCATTAATTTTCACAAACGGGTCTTGTCCGTTTATAGCTTTTCCGGTAACTAAAAGTTCTCCGGCGATTTTCTCCGAACTTGCTAAAGCAACCATTGAATAGGTTGTAATTATAGCCACTGCCAAACACGTCGAAAGCAGTTTACGAATCCAAATTTTGCTGTCCATATTTCTCCTCTTGTATCGCAATAATCAATTTTTTCAAAAAATCAAACCTTTGAATCTTTTACACGAATTATAAGCCAATGTCAATAAAAATCAGAAAGATAATGTAAAAGTGTATAGGGTAAAGTTTTCTTGATTTTAGAACAGAATTTAATTCTAAAATGTTGACAATATATATCACAAATTCAAAGGAAGTTAAAGTCGAAATCCGTGTTCAATTATAAAATGTGCGGGTTTTTAATTTTCCGTAAAAATTTCTCTCTCCAGGGATGTCCTTAATACAGGTAATATTCACAGCAAACTTTAACCCGAAAAAATTAGATTTCTGAGCTGAAACCACTGTTTGCGGCAATTGTTTTAGCGGCGGATTTTGGAGAGCTGAATCGACGAGGCGGCAATCGATTTTAAGCTAACAATTCGTCGTCAGTTGAAATTGGACGCGCCGCGAGAAGCAGGCTTAAAAAAATGTAGTGGTTAGATTTAAAATCTCTAAAACTCTAAGAACGTGGGTTTGGAAACTCCAAGCCCGAGCGGTCAGCTTGCCATCGCCCTTTATTTTTGTATATAATACTTGTTTCCTGCGAAGCGTGGGGACGTTCTTGGTGGGTTTGCGCCCACTTTTTATTTTGGGCAAAAGACGAATGAGCAAACAAACTGTCAATGAAAAAATCGCCGAGATAGCAACCGACGTGGCGAAAAAAAACGGTTTGGAATTAGTACAGGCTCAGGTTGTCGGCTCCGGGAAAAGTTTAACGATTCGCGTTTTTATTGACAAGCCGGAGGGCGTAACTCACGAAGACTGCGCTTTGATGAGCCGCCAACTGGATACGATTCTCGATACGGAAGATTTTATTCCGTCGGCATATCTGCTGGAAGTTTCGTCGCCGGGTTTGGAACGCGAACTTTATAGTTTGCAGGACTTTAAGAGATTTACCGGAAGTCCGGCAAAGATTAAAACTTCGCAAGCCGTTGACGGACAGAAAAACTTTCGTGGTCGCATCATCGTTGTCGAAGGCGAAGATATTGTTTTTGACGACAAAACCAAAGGCACGGTGCGCTTTGCCTACGACATTGTATTAAAGGCAAATTTAGAGATTGATATTGAAGAAGAATTTAAGCTAAGCGAGAAGCGAAAAGCGGAAAGTGAGAAATAGAATTTTTCGTCTAAAGAATTATGACATCCATCGGACAGAGTATTGAAACATTGTGCAATGAGCAGGGAATCGACCGCGATTTGGTCATCGAAGCGATGAAGGAAGCGGTTAAGGCGGCGGCGCGCAAACAATTCAAGTCGCAGGACAAGACCGGCGAGAGCATTCAGGTTGATTGGAACAACGAGGAAGGAGCGATTGAAATTTCCGCGCAGAAAACCGTCGTTGAAGTCGTCGAAAATCCTTCGACCGAACTTTCGATGGAAGAAGCTATCGAGATGGGCGCAGAACCGGACGAAGTGGAAATCGGCGATATGCTGCTTATTCCGCTGCCGACCGAAGAACTCGGACGCATCGCCGCGCAAACCGCAAAACAGATTTTAGTTCAGAAAGTGCGCGAAGCCATCCGCGAAAAGGTTTATGAAGAATACGTCGATAAAATCGGAACTTTAATAAACGGCTCGGTCAAGCGTTTCGAGCGCGGCGATATGATTGTCGATTTGGGCAACAATCTCGAAGCGATTTTGCCGAAACAGGAACAGGCGCGCAGCGAAACCTGGAATCAGGGCGAGCGCATTCGCGTCGTAATTTCCGACGTTACCAAAGACCAGCGAGGTCAGCAAATTAGAGTTTCGCGCGCTTCGGCGGAACTTTTAAAGCGTCTTTTTGAAATGGAAGTGCCGGAGATTTACGACGATACGGTCGTTATCAAATCAGCCGTGCGCGAACCGGGCGACCGGGCGAAGATTGCCGTTACGTCGAACGAAAAGGACGTTGACCCGGTCGGCGCGTGCGTCGGTATGAAGGGGTCGCGCGTGCAGTCTATTATTAAGGAACTGCGCGGCGAGAAAATCGACATTATCGAATGGTCGGACGAACCTTCGGTTTTCGCCGCCAACGCCCTTTCGCCGGCAAAAGTTTCGCAGGTGCGGATAACTAATATCAATAACCGCAAAATGGAAGTCATCGTCGGCGAAGACCAGCTCAGTCTGGCAATCGGCAAACGCGGTCAAAACGTGCGGTTGGCAACCAGGCTCGTCGGTTGGGACATCGATATTGTCAGCGAAGAAGTTTTGAAAAAGGAAATCGCTCAACAGATGAATAAGTTGATTGCTTCCGGCGAAGCGGTTCCGATTACGGCTCTCGAAGGCGTCTCGGCAGCGCAGGCGGAAGATTTGAAAGCCAAGGGAATCGCCGATGTCGAAGCTCTGGCGGCAACTTCGGTCGATGATTTGGTCGATATTCTCGACCTCAGTCTCGACGCGGCTGAAAAAGTTCTTTCAGCCGCCAAAGCAATCGTCGGGGCGAGAAACACTCAGGGCGAGGAAGCGCCGGAGGAAAATTCTCATTCGGATGATGAATCGACGCCATCCGACGCCGACGGCAGCGGAGTTTCGGACGAGGAAACAGTTTCGGAAAACCCGGAAGAAACCGGAAATGTTAAAGATGCCGAACAGTAATCCGACAAAACGGATTGGACGGCGGCTGGAAATAACGGTTTCAGAAATACGCAGGAAAATTCAACCGCATCGACATTTTTTTAAACGGATTTATAAAAATGTCCGGCTGAATGTAAACAATTTCGATAAATAAAGATAAATATGCCCGTAGCAACAGTTCGGATTTACGACCTAGCAAAAGAGCTTAAACTAGAGACCAAGCGCGTCATCGAAGAGGTGCGGCGCGAAGGCGCGGACGCGAGCGTTCCGTCAAATTCGGTCAGCAAGGAAATTGCGGAAAAAGTCCGAAATAAGTATTTTCCGAAAACGGAAGTTCAGCCGAAACGCTTGATTAAACTTATTAAAAAG
>JALZOE010000426.1 GCA_030857325.1 Acidobacteriota bacterium | reverse complement strand
AAATTTAATCGCTATCGAAGACAACGAAGATGCGCGGAATGACGAATCGAACGAATCGGATTCGACGGAAGCGAAAGAATAAACTCAAATGACAAAAAAGATTTTTATTGCCGGTTCGGGCGGAATCGGCGAAGCTGCCGCGCTTCTGCTGCGCGAATGGTCGGAAACGGAAACGGAAATTTTCCTCGGCGATGTGAACGTCGAAAATTTACAAAAAGCAAGAGAATTTGTCGTTAAAAATTCCGCGAAAACATCGAACGTCGAAACGGTTTTGATGGCGAAAGAGGGAATCAGCGATTCGATGAAAGCCGCTTTTGAAACCTGCGACGTGCTGCTCGACTGCTCGCCCGGCGCGCAATCGCCGCGAATGGCGCGTTTTGCTTTCGACTTCAAATTGCATTACGCCAATTTGACCGAGTACGTTTTTGAAACCGACGAGATAATCGCTCTTTCCAAAGACGCCGAAACCGGATTCATCTTGCAGACCGGACTTGCGCCCGGATTCGTCAACGTGCTGGCGATGTCGCTGTATCAGAAATTTCAAGCCGATTTCGCGGTTGAAAAGGTTGAAAAAATCGAAATGAAAGTCGGCGCGCTGACGGCGCACGCGCATCAACCGCATTTCTACGGTTTTACGTGGTCGCCGATTGGCGTGGCGACCGAATACGTCAAACCGGCGCGCGTCGTTCGTGATTTTGAAATCCGGCAGATTCCGGCTTTGAGCGACCGCGAGACAATCGTTATCGGCGGCAGAACTTTTGAAGCCGATTTGACGAGCGGCGGCGCGGCTGATTTGCCCGACTATTTTCGCGGCAAATCAAAATCTCTGGATTATAAAACTCTGCGCCACGTCGGGCATTACAATTGGGTCGAAACGATTATCGAAAAATGCGCGGCGGAAGAAAATATTTTGAATAAATTCGAGCGTGAAGATTTGCCCGGCAAACTTCTCGCCGAATTTTTGCGCGAAGTTCCGACGGTCGAAGACGATTTCGTTCTGGTTCACGTTTCGGTTGACGGTTTTGACCGAAAAGGCACGCGAAGAATGCTGGAAAAAGCCTTTTTCGTCGAGCCGATTGAGGTAAACGGCAATCATCTGCGCGCTATTCAAACGACGACCGCCGCGCCGCTCTGCGAAGCCGCCGCGATGCTTTTGACCGGTAATTACAAAGGCGTCGTTTTGCAGAGCCGAATAAATCCGGGCGAGTTTTTAAACGGCGATTTCGTCAGCCGAATATATAAAACCTAAAAAATGAAAAAACGCGGCGACTTTTAACTGCGGGCGTTTATAGTTTTATTTTAAGCGGTCGACGGTTCGTGTCGTCCGGCAGCTTCATCCCTAAGTCCGAAACCGTCGCTTTCGGCAACTTAATAAATTGCGCTATAATTTTACTCGCAATGTCAGAAAATATTTTAGAAACCAAACCGGATTTACACATTTCAAACAAAAACGATGCGCCGACATCAAAAGAACTCGCCGTGCTTTCACCGACTGAAAAAGCGGGATTTTTATTGACGCACCGAATGAACCGAGGCATTTGGAAACGCTTCTGGACTTTTTTTCAGCGCCACGTCGGTTCGCTCTGGATTTATTTGGCGACATACAATTTGATGAATGTTTTCGGGCTGGAAAACGTCGAGGAGACCGATACCGAAAAACCGCTTTTGCTAATCGCCAATCATCGCTCGTTTTTCGATATGTACACGGTTTCAAGCGTTTTATACCGCCGGACAGAGCGTCCGATAACCTTGTTTTTTCCGGTGCGCGCCAAATTTTTCTACACTTCGCCGCTCGGCTGGCTCGTCAACCTCGTGATGGGCTGGTGGGCGATGTATCCGCCTTTTTTTCGCGAGGAGAAAGATGTTGCGAAACGCGAATTTGACAAATACAGCCTGCGCCGTCTGATTCAAATCTGCTCGACAGGTAAATCGCACGTCGTCGGCTTTCACCCGGAAGGCGGGCGAAACTTGAGCGCAAATCCATACGAATTTCTTCCGGCTCAAACCGGCGTCGGAAAAATAATTATGGCATCTCGCCCGCAGGTCGTGCCGGTTTTTATCGCCGGTCTGGGAAATGATTTGCCGAAACAGATTTTGGGAAACTGGCGGGGCGGCGAGAAAATCCGCATTCATTTCGGCGCGCCGGTCGATTTGTCCACATTCTACGAAAAGCGCGACGCGCTCCGCACGCATAAGGAAATCGCCGATTTTTTAATGCTGAAAATCCGCGAACTCGGCGACGAAGACAAAAAGATATTCGGAAAGAATAAAACCGCGAAGCATTAAAAAAACAACTCGAAGTTTAATTTATTTAAGATTGCCGACGGTTTTGCTAATGGTTATGATAATTAAAGATTTTGATTAAAAAGGAAATAACAAGGGAAATGAGCGAGCAAAAGACTTTTGGAGACGATATTCAGGATTATTTAAAGACTTTCGAGAAAGGCGCGAGCGATTTTTTTGAAACTTTAACCGACGCTTTTTGCGGCAAAGCCGAAACTTTGCGCGACGGGACGGAATTTGAGCCGGTGTCCCTGCCGCGCGATTTGGCGGCGCACAAAAACGCGCAAACCGAATGGTGGTATTACACCGGACACGGCGAAACCGTTTCGGGAAAGCGTTTCGGCTTTGAACTTGTGTTCTTTAAACGCCGCACCGATTTGGATAAATTCAGCCTGATTCCGCTGAGGCTTTTCGGCAATCCGATTTATTTCGCTCATTTCGCCGTTACCGAATACGAAGCGCGCGAATTTCGCTACGCGCACCGCAAGAGCGCCAACGGCTGGTTTGACCCGCCCGCTTCGGCGAGCGAGGAACATTTTCATCTGCGGCTCGGCGACTGGTCTCTCCGCGAATCGCAGGGCGTTCACATTCTGCGAGCGACAATCGGCGCGGACGAAGTTTTCGAGGCGACTTTGAAGCCCGTGAAAAAGCCGATTTTCAACGGCATCGCCAAAGACGGCGTTTCATTTAAAGACGAAGGTCAGGCGTCGCGTTATTTTTCCTATACGCGAATGGAAATGGAAGGCGACATTACCCGGAACGGCGCAACCGAGCATTTTCACGGTGCGGCGTGGATGGACAGGGAATTCGGAACGTGGACGCCGACCGACAACCAGAAAGGATGGGATTGGTTTTCGGTTCAGCTATCGAACGGGGCGGAATTGATGTGTTATCAAATCCGTGACGGCGAAGGCGTCGCGTCGCCCTTTTCCAGCGGAACTTACGTCGAAAAAGACGGCGAATACACGACGCTCGGACACGAAGATTTTACAAT
>JALZOE010000062.1 GCA_030857325.1 Acidobacteriota bacterium | reverse complement strand
CTGACGGCGGCGATTACCAAAGTGATGGCGAAGCACAACGCGAAGATGAGCGTCAAGTCGTTTGCCGAGATTGACAACGCGCCCGAGGAGAAAGCGCGCGGCATTACCATCTCGACGACGCACGTCGAATATGAAACGGCGAACCGTCATTACGCGCACGTCGATTGTCCGGGACACGCCGATTACGTCAAGAATATGATAACGGGCGCGGCGCAGATGGACGGAGCTATTTTAGTTGTCGCGGCAACCGACGGACCGATGCCGCAAACGCGCGAACATATTCTTTTGGGCAGACAGGTGGGAGTTCCGGCGATGGTCGTCTTTATGAACAAGGTCGATGCGGTCGATGACGAAGAATTGTTGGAACTGGTCGAACTCGAAGTGCGCGAACTGTTATCGAGTTACGAGTTTCCGGGCGACGACATTCCGGTGGTCAAAGGCTCTGCTCTGAAAGCCCTGGAAGGCGACCCGAAATGGGAAGCGACGATTGACGAGTTGATGCAGGCGGTTGACGACGCCATCCCGACGCCGGCGCGAGATACGGAGAAACCGTTTTTGATGCCGGTCGAAGACATCTTTACAATTCAGGGACGCGGAACGGTGGCGACGGGCAGAATCGAGCGCGGGATAGTCAACGTCAACGAGACGGTCGAGATAGTCGGCATCAAGGACACGCGCAACACGGTTGTTACCGGGGTGGAGATGTTCAAGAAACTGCTCGACAAGGGAATGGCTGGAGATAACGTCGGACTGCTCCTGCGAGGAGTCGAGAGAAAGGAAATCGAACGCGGGCAGGTGATAGCCAAACCGGGGACGATTACGCCGCACACGAAGTTCAAGGCGGAAGCGTATGTTTTAACCAAGGAAGAAGGCGGACGGCACACGCCGTTTTTTACAGGCTACCGACCGCAGTTTTATTTCAGAACGACGGACGTAACGGGCGTGGCGCATTTGCCGACCGGGGTGGAGATGGTGATGCCGGGCGATAACATTGCGATGGAGATAGAGCTTATCGCGCCGATAGCGATGGAGAAGGGATTGAGATTCGCCATCCGGGAAGGCGGGCGAACGGTCGGCGCCGGAACTGTCAGCGATATTGTTGAATAATTTAGCAGTCAGCAGTCAGCAGCCAGCAATCAGCCGAAACCGATTGCCAAAAACTGAAAGCTGATGGCTAATTGCTAAAAGCTAAAATATGTTAAACGAAAAAATTCGCATTAAATTAAAAGCCTACGACCATCGCGTTTTAGACCAATCGACGGTTGAAATTGTCGAGACCGCAAAACGCACGGGCGCGAGAATAGCGGGACCGATTCCGCTGCCGACCATCAAAAATAAATGGACGGTTTTGCGCTCGCCGCACGTCGATAAAAAATCGCGCGAGCAGTTTGAAATCAGAACGCACAAACGTCTGATGGATATTCTCGACCCGACGGCTGAAACGGTTGACGCACTGATGAAATTGGATTTGCCCGCCGGGGTTGATGTGGAAATTAAAGCATTCGGCAATAAATAGTTTATAGAGTTATAGAGTAGAGAGTTCGTTGAGTTAAAGAAGTTTTCTTTTACTCTAAAAACTCTAAAAACTCTACGAATCTCTACGAACTCTAAAAATTTATGATAAGCGCTATTATCGGTAGAAAATTAGGGATGACGCAGATTTTCGCGGCTGACGGAACGGTAACGCCGGTAACTGTCATTAAAGCCGGACCTTGCGTCGTCGTGCAGACAAAAACCGCGGCTGGAAAAGACGGTTATAATGCCGTGCAGCTTGGATTGGTCGAAGATAAGCCGGTTAAGTTGAAAAACGTTTCCAAGCCGATGCGCGGACATTTTGAGAAAACCGGCGGCGGTGTTCCGCCGACACGTATCTTAAAAGAGATTCGCCTGCAAAACGAGCCGGAAGAAAATATCGGCGACCAGGTAAAAGTCGATGTGTTTGCCGATGGCGACCGCGTTGAAGTGGTTGGAAAATCTAAAGGTAAGGGCTTTGCCGGAACAATCAAGCGACATAATTTTAGTCGCGGTCCCGAATCGCACGGTTCGATGAGTGTTCGCGCGCCCGGTTCGATTGGGCAGTCGGCGTATCCGTCGCGTGTTATTAAAGGAACTCGTTCGTCGGGACATATGGGCGACGAGCGCGTTACGGTCAAAGGTTTGAGCGTTGTCAGAATCGACGCCGACAATAACCTGATTATGATTCGCGGCGCCGTGCCGGGAGCGAACGGAAGTTTAGTGGTTGTAAAAAAATCTGATAGACAGAAGAAATAGTTTATAGAGTTTAGGAAGTTTATAGGGTTTATGGAGTTGGAAGAATTTTCCGCACTCAATAAACTCCACGAACTCTAAAAACTCTACGAACTAAAATTGGAGAGAAATTATGCCTACCGCAACGGTTCGCAATTTAGAAAACAAGGAAGTCGGCGATGTCGAGTTAAACGATGCCATTTTCGGCGTCGAGCTGAATGAATCTTTGATTCACGCGGCTGTTACGAATCATCTGGCAAATCGTCGTCAAGGAACGTCCGCCACAAAAACTCGCGGTAATGTTTCCGGTTCGGGCAGAAAGCTCTGGAAGCAGAAGGGAACGGGTCGCGCGCGTATCGCGTCGCTTCGTTCGCCTTTGTGGAAAGGCGGCGGTAACGTTCACGGTCCGCAGCCGCGCGACTGGTCGTATAAAATGCCGAAAAAAATGCGGCGCGGCGCGCTTCGTTCGGCTTTGTCGGAAAGACTGCGTGAAGGAAATCTGATTATTATCGAAGATTTCAGCATCGCTAATCCGCGAACGAAAGATTTTATCAACGTAATGTCAACGCTTGGTTTTGGAGACAGCAAAAAACGGACGAAAACATTGATTGTCGATTCGCTCGATAACTCGAATTTGGTTTTGGCTTCGCGCAACGTGCAGAAGACGAAAGTTACAAACGGTTACGGCTTGAATATTTACGATATTATTTATCACGAAAAATTAATCATCTCGAAATCGGCGGTCGAAGAATTGAATCATTTTCTCGACCCGCAAAGACCGGAGAAATCAGAAGCGGAGGCGGCGTAAAATATTATGGCGGAATTAAGTGTTTGGGATGTTTTGAAATCGCCGGTCGTTACTGAAAAATCGGTTCTCTTGAAAGAAGCGACGAGCGAGGAAGGCGAAGGACAGGTTCTGACTTTTCGCGTCAACCGCAAAGCCGGAAAAGCCGACATCAGACGCGCGGTCGAAGAAGTTTTCAGCGTCAAGGTTTCAAAAGTCCGCACGGTTCATTACGAAGGAAAAATGAAAAAGCGCGGACGTCAGGAAGGACGCCGGGCGAATTGGAAAAAGGCTTATATCACGCTGAAAAAAGGCGAGCCGATGATTGATTACGCGGAAGCAATTTAGTCAGTTGTCAGTGGTCGGTGGACAGTTGTCAGAAAAAAACTGACCACCGACCACTGACCACCGACCACTAAAATTATGGGAATCAAAAGATTAAAACCGACATCACCGGCGCGAAGATACCAGACGTATCTGACGCGCGATGAACTGACGCCGAGCGCAAAGCCCGAAAAATCTTTGCTTGAGCCGAAAACGAGAATTTCCGGGCGTAACAGCGACGGGCGAATCACGGTTCGCAGACGCGGCGGCGGTCATAAACGTCATTATCGTATTATCGATTTTAAACGAAATAAGGACGGCATTCCGGGAAAAGTTTCGCAAATCGAATACGACCCGAATCGCTCGGCGCATATCGCTTTGATAACGTATCTCGACGGCGAGAAGCGTTATATTATCGCTCCCATCGGTCTGGAAGTCGGAAAAATGGTGATGAGCGGAGCTGACGCCGATATTCTGCCGGGGAACGCGCTGCCGATTAAAAATATTCCACTCGGAACGCAGATTCACAATATCGAACTGCGTCCGGGCAAAGGCGGACAGATGGCGCGTTCAGCCGGAGCGTTCGCGCAGCTCGTCGCCAAAGAAGGCGATTACGCGCAGCTTAGAATGCCGTCGGGCGAAGTTCGCCGCGTTCCGGTCGTCTGTATGGCAACCGTCGGACAGGTCGGAAATCAGGAACACGAAAACGTCAGCTTGGGAAAAGCGGGAAGAAATCGCTGGAAAGGTTTGCGCCCGAAAGTTCGCGGCGTGGCGATGAATCCGGTTGACCATCCGCACGGCGGCGGCGAAGGTAAAACTTCCGGCGGTCGCCATCCGGTTACGCCCTGGGGACAACCGACGCGCGGCTATAAAACGCGCCGCAATAAACGCACGCAGAATATGATTGTGCGCGACAGAAGGAGAAAATAGGTTTCAGGTTTCAGGTTTCAGGTTTCAGTTTGATTGATATTTTCGATTGAAATCCAAATCCAAAATCTAAAATCCAAAATTGATATATGCCACGTTCATTAAAAAAAGGTCCTTTTATTGATTTAAGCGTTCAAAAAGTTCTGAACCGCATTTCAGACGGCGGAAATAAACCGCAGGCGATTAAAACCTGGTCGCGCCGTTCGACGATTTCGCCGGAAATGGTCGGATTAACCTTCGGCGTGCATAACGGCAAACGTCATATTCCGGTTTACGTAACCGAAAATATGGTCGGACACAAACTCGGAGAGTTTTCGCCGACGCGAACTTTCAAAGGACATCCGGGAACGAAAGCGGAGAAATCAGCTAAAAGAAAATAATTTTTAATGCTGAATGGTAAACGGTAAATGCTAAATGAAAGATTTCAGCAATTAACCATTTACCATTTACCATTTACCATTAACGAATATGGAAGCGATAGCAAAAACAAGACATTTGAAGGGTTCGCCGAGAAAAGCGCGGCTCGTGATTGATTTAATTCGCGGGCGCAATGTGTCGCAAGCACTGGCAATTCTGAGGTTTACCGACAAAAGAGCGGCTGACCCGATTGCCAAAACTCTGCTTTCGGCAATCGCCAACGCGACTTTTCAGGCTGAAAAACAAAACATTGCCATCGACCCGGACGATTTGTTTGTCAAAACCTGTTTCGTCGATATGGGCGCGCACAAAAACCGCAGTCGTATGCGTCCCGCGCCGCAAGGTCGCGCTTTCCGCGAACAGCGTCATTACTGCCATATCACGATTTTGGTTTCGAGCGACGTTCCGAAAACGGAAGAAAACGATAAACCGCGTGTAAAGGGCAAGAAACTTTTAGCGAAAGAAGCGCTGGCAAGCGGGCGAGGCGAGAAAATTCCGGCAGCGACTAAAAAAGCCGAAGTAAAAGAAGAAGCCGTCGAGCCGACAATCGTGGTGAATGACCCGGTTGCGGCGATGGAAAATACTCAAGCCGTCAAAGCCGAAAACGCGCAAAATACGGCGGAAGCGTCGGACGCGAAAAATGTCGTTTCGCAAACTCCGGCAGAAAGAAACGAAACCGCGCCCGCCGACCAGGTGCAGCACGATACGAACGAACAACTGGAAAGACAGTAACGAGATTTTATAATTTTTATAATAAAGATATGGGACAAAAAGTTCATCCATACGGCTTTCGGGTCGGATATAACAAAGACTGGCACTCGCATTGGTATGCGAAGCGCGATTTTGCCGAATTTTTGAGAGAAGATTTATCGCTCAAAGGCGATTTGAAAAAACGTTTTATGGGCGCGGGCGTTTCGCACATCGATATTGAAAGAGCCGCCAATCGTCTGAAAATTATTATTTACACGTCGCGTCCCGGAATTATCATCGGGCGCAAGGGCGCGGAAATCGAAAAGCTCAAAGAAGATTTGTCGAAAAAAACCGGACGCGAAGTGATTATTTCGATTCAGGAAATTCGCCAGCCGGAATTAAACGCCCAACTGCAAGCCGAAAAAATCGCGCAGCAGCTTGAAAAACGTATCGCGTTTCGCCGGGCGATGAAAAAAACGATGGAAGAATCGCAGCGTTTCGGCGCCGAAGGCATCAAGGTGATGATGTCCGGTCGCCTAAACGGAGCGGAAATCGCTCGCACCGAATGGTCTCTCGAAGGTCGTCTGCCGCTTCATACGCTTCGCGCCGACATCGATTACGGATTTGCCGAAGCATTGACCACTTTCGGAATTATCGGCGTTAAAGTCTGGATTTATCGCGGCGAAATTCTCGACCCGAACGCTTCGATGGCGCGCGGCACGACAACCGACCCGATGAAGGAAGTCAAAATCGACAAGAACGCGCGCAATCAAGGGCGTCGCCCGCCACGCGATAGAGACGGCGGCGGCGGCGGTCGTCCGGGCGGTAATTTTAACCGAAGATAAATAATTTTTTTACACAGTTTTTATAAATTAGAGGAATTTTCCTATGTTAATGCCGAAAAAGGTCAAGCGCCGAAGAGTGATGAAAGGTCGAATGAGAGGCGTCGCCACTCGCGGAGACAAATTAAACTTCGGTGATTTTGGACTGAAAACTTTGGAATCGGGCTGGATTACCGACCGCCAAATCGAAGCGGCTCGTATCGCAATGACGCGTCATATCAAGCGCGGCGGAAAAATCTGGATTCGGATGTTTCCCGACAAACCGATTACGAGAAAACCGGCTGAAACTCGTATGGGCAGCGGCAAGGGCGCACCCGACCACTGGGTTGCGGTTGTTCGACCGGGACGCGTTTTATATGAAATTCAGGGCGTCAGCGAAGAACTGGCGCGCGAAGCTATGAATCTGGCGGCGCAAAAACTGCCGGTGAAAACCAAGTTCGTCAATCGCGCCGATTTGGAAGGAGGCGTAGTTTAAGATAATGAAAAAGAAAGAACTACTCGAACAGCTTCGCGATATGGATTTGAACGGTTTGCGCGAACAGGCGGACAGCTTGAAAGAATCGCTCTTTCGCCTGAAATTTAAGAAAACTTTAGGCGTCGGCGAATCGGTCAACGACATTCGCCGAGAAAGAAAGACACTGGCGCGGGTTCATACCTTGATTAAACAAAAAGAATCACAGGAAAAGGCTCAAGCCTAAAAGGTTGAAATAGTAAAATGCCAACAAATAAAAATGAAGAAGAAACGGCAGGCGAAACGGCTGTCGAAAAAAATGAAACCGAAGCAACCGACCAAACGCCGAACGAATCAAACGCGGACGAAAATCAAATTTCAGCAAGCGGCGACGCTGATACGAAAACAGACGAGCCTTCGATTTTAGATAACGTAATCGACACCGTTACTTCGGTTGCGGGAAGCGTTGCGGAAGCTGTCTCGGACGGAGTTTCGACGGTCGTTTCAACGGTTACGGGCGTTTCCGATGAAAACACGGAAAAAACTAAAATTCATAAACGCGCTGAAAAAGTCGGAGTAGTTTCATCCGATAAAATGACGAACACGGTTGTCGTGCGCGTTGACCGCGTAGTTAAACATCCGGTTTACCGTAAATATATCAAGCGTCGAAAGAAATTTATGGCGCACGACGAGAGCGGAGCGACAATCGGCGATAAAGTCAGAATCGTGGAAACCAGACCGCTTTCGGCGCATAAACGCTGGCGTGTAGTTGAAATTATTCAGAAAGCAGAGAAATAGTTTATAGAGTTCATTGAGTTTGTAGAGTTTATAAAGTAGAAGAAAAAATCCTTCAACTCTATAAACTCACTACTCTAAAACTCTACAAACTGTGAACGGAGTGAACAATTATGATTCAGATGCAGACCAGCTTGACGGTCGCGGACAATTCAGGCGCTAAACGCGTGGTGATGATTATGCCGATTGGCGGTTCGACCAGTAAAATCGCCCGTCTCGGCGATAAAATTAAAGTTACCGTTAAAGAAGCGTCGCCGGACGGAACGGCGAAAAAAGGTAAAGTTTATAACGCCGTTATCGTCAGAACGCGCAAGGAAGTGCGCCGCAAAGACGGAACTTATATTCGGTTTGACGAAAACGCCGCCGTTTTAATTAAAGACGACGGGACGCCGGTCGGAACTCGTGTTTTCGGACCGGTTGCGCGCGAACTGCGCGATAAGAATTTTATGAAAATCGTCTCCCTCGCGCCGGAGGTAATTTAAAGTGATGAAAACGGAAAAGAAAGGGACAATCAGGTCAAAAATCAAACGCGGCGACCAGGTAGTATTTATTTCAGGCAGGGAATTTAACCGCTACGATTCAAACGGCAAAAGAACTCCGCTGCGTGCTGCGGTTATCGCTGTTGACCCGCGAAAAGCTAAGATTAAGGTTGAAGGCGCGATGATTATGAAACGCCATCGCAAAGCCGTTCCGCAAATGAATGTCGAAGGCGGCATTATCGAACAGGAATCCTGGATTGACGTTTCAAATGTCGCGCATATCGACCCGGAGACGGGGAAACCGACGCGCATCAAGTATGAAATCAGAGACGGCAAGAAAGTTCGCGTCGCCAAAAGCGGAAAATTGATTCCCGAACCGGAAAGAAGGGTGAGCGGTAAAAGAGAATCCGAAGAAGAAAGTTAAAACGGTCTAAAGTTTGGAAACGCTTAGTTAAGTTTCTGGTTTAAGAAAATCATATAAATAGAGACTTGAAACCAGAAACAGGAAATTAAAAAGAGCGAGTCCCAAACAAATAAAAAACAATGGCTAGATTAAAAGATAAATATAAAAACGAGATTGCGCCCGCGCTCGCTAAGGATTTCGGCATCGAAAATCCGATGGCTGTGCCGCGCATTGAAAAAGTCGTTATCAATATGGGAATGGGCGAATCGATTGCCAACGCTAAAATTCTCGATGTGGCGGTCGAAGAACTTCGCGTGATTACCGGACAAAAACCGGTTGTTACAAAAGCGAAAAAATCAATTGCTTCGTTTAAGCTGCGCCAGGGAATGAATATCGGAACGATGGTAACTCTGCGCGGCGAAAGAATGTATGAATTTCTCGACCGTTTGATTTCGGTAGCTCTGCCGCGCGTTCGCGATTTTCGCGGCATTTCCGGCAAAGCCTTTGACGGGCGTGGTAATTACACGCTCGGAATCCGCGAACAGTTGATTTTCCCGGAAATCGATTTTAATAAAGTCGATAAAACACGCGGAATGAATATTTCCATTGTAACGACGGCAAAAAACGACGAGCAGTCACGCGCGCTTCTGAAAGCGCTCGGAATGCCTTTCAGACAATAGTTCAAAGTTTAAGGTTCAAAGTTGTTTGAGCTGAAATCTTTGAACTTTGAACCTTAAACTTTGAACTTAAAAATATGGCTAAGATAAGTAAAGTAGTAAAAAACGAAAAACGCAAAGCGATGGTCGTGCAATACGCCGAGCGTCGAAAAGAATTTAAAAAAATCATCAATAATCCGAAATCGACGGTTGAGGAAGTTGACGCGGCAGTAATGAAACTGCAAAAACTGCCGCGCGACGCCAGCCCGATTCGCGTTCGCAATCGCTGTTCGCAGTCGGGACGCGCACGCGCCTATTTACGCAAATTCGGCGTCGCCCGAACCGCTTTTCGTTCACTAGCTCTGGAAGGACAAATTCCGGGCGTGGTTAAATCAAGTTGGTAAATTTTCAGATACTTAGATGCCGGATGCTGGTCGAGTTTGAACTGACATCCAACATCTGAAATCTGACATCTTTTTTTACGG
>JALZOE010000425.1 GCA_030857325.1 Acidobacteriota bacterium | reverse complement strand
GTTCTTCTTCGGTTCGAGGCACGGGACGGTCATTTTTTTTCTGGTCGCCTCTTCTCGTTTCGACTCTTTGCGGACGCGATTGAGCGAGGGAAGTTTGATTAAAGAAAAGAAAAGCGGCGATTGTCAAAACAACCGAAGCCGAAAAGCGGCGCGCGTAAAGGATTTGCATAAATTCTGCCTCTTACCGAAGTCTCTGGAATGTATTTGGACTTTAGATACGAATTGTCCGCTTTTAGTTGGAAGAAATCAAGAAAATTCAATGAGCGCATTTCAAATTACGAATTACGAATTGGAATAAGTGCAGCCGTATTCTGTGATTTTATAATTGAGTAATAATCAAACCGGCTGAAGAACAACAATACGTCTCCCGTAATTCATAACTCATAATTCGTTTTCATTAGTTCGGGTAAATATCGATTTTCACGTCGAATTTGCCGGAGTTGTCGTCGAGATTTCCTTCGTTGACGCCTAAAAACAGCGCGCCGTCGCGCGTCGCGGTAAATTCGCGCCCGCTGCCGATAAAAATAAATTCGTTGTTGTCGTCGCCGATAACGGCAATCAAACCGCCGGTCGCTTCCCTCGGCATCAGCTTATTGGCGTCGGCGAGCGAAGAAACGCCTTCGGATGTCGTAAATCGTCCGCCGCCGAGCGAAACTCGCCCCGAACTGCCGAATCTGATTTTCTGACCTTTCCGAACGACAAAGCCGGAATTAGTCCAGCCGTTTGAAGTATTGTCAGCCAAAACGGACACGTTCAGCGTTATCGGTTTAAGAGCGGCGGCTGAAGAATTGGCGGGAGAATTCGCCGTCGGATTAACGGTCGAAGGCGTCGGAGCGGTTTGAACGGGCGCGGGCGTCGGAGCGGTTTGCGGAATCGAAACCGGCGGATTGACGGCGTTTTCGCTCGTTTTCGCTGTTTGAACGGGCGCGGTGGCGGCGTCAAACGAAATCGACTCGACTTCGGCGACGGTAAAGTTCATTTGCCGCTGCCGCGTTCCGTCGGAAATGACGACGGTAAAACTGCCGCCGCCGAAACTGACGATTTTTCCTTTAATAACGCTTCCGTCCTTTAATCGAATCGTGTCGGCGAAAACCGCCGCCGAAAGCGACAGAGCCAGACTCGCTGCTAGAGTCAGGCGAAAAAACTTTGATTTGAACGACATATTTCCTCCACGGATTTTGATATTCCGGTTTGATTTACAAACGAGACGGCTTAAACGGAAATTTTCAAGCTGTTTTTTTTTAGAGCGTCAAAAACATTAAGCTAGATGCAAAGCCGAATAAAAAAGATTGCAGAAATTTCTAATATATTGCGAATAACTCGAATTATACACAAAGTTTTTCGGGTTGAAAATTATATTTTGTCTCTGCCCGTTTTGAAAAAAACTCGGCTTCTATTTTCGGGCTTTAATTTTAACGCGTTCGAACTCGGTCAGAAGCGATTTCATTTCCGCGACCGCCGCCGCGTGCGCCGCGCCGTTTGTCGCCAGAATGCCGTTGTGGTTATTAACGTCCGGCGTGTTATAAACGATTTTCGCGCCGAACAAATCCGTCAGCTCGCCGCCCGCTTCGCGCAGGATTACCTCCGGCGCGCACGTGTCCCAATGTTTGGTGCGCGGGCTGAGATGAACGTATAAATCACAGGTTTTTCTGACAATCAAGCCGACTTTCAAGCCGACCGAACCGCGTCTTGTTTCGGATTTCAAGCCGAATTTTTCGACGACGCGAGACATTTTCGGGCTGCGGTGATTGCGGCTGACGGCTAAATTCATCCGGGAGAAATCGGTTTTGCCGGAAACTTTCAACTGCCGCGGTTCGCCGTTGTCTTTAACCAGAAACGCGCCCGCGCCCTTGACGGCGAAATACAAACAATTTTCAGTCGGCATAAAAACAACGCCGAGAATCGCTTCGCCGTTTTCCGCCAACCCGATTTGCACGGCGAAATCGCCGGTTTTCTCGATAAATCCGTAAGTTCCGTCAATCGGGTCGATTACCCAGACGCGCTTTTTCGACAGTCGTTCGTCGTCGTCGGCTTCTTCTTCGGACAAAATTCCGTCGCCGGGAAACGCTTTTATTAAACCTTCGACAATTATTGTGCTGGCGGTTCGGTCGGCGATTGTTACCGGCTCGGAAAAATTATCGGCAAGAATTTTCTGCTCGGTTTCGACGCCGGCGGCGTAAAAATCGAGAATAATTTCGCCCGCCCGACGGGCAAGCGCGACGGCGATTTCGAGTTCTTTTTCTAACATTACTAAAAATTTACCACACATAAGGATTTAGCCACGAATTACACAAATTAACACGAATTAAAAGACAAATTGAAGTGTTTATACATCCATTGATTACAGCTTGAGATTGCATTTTCGTTTTTTTTCGTTTTATTGATTATTGGTTTCTTATTCGTGTCCGTTTGTGTAATTCGCGGCTAAGTCTTCTTCGCGCTTAAATAAAAATGCCACAGCAATCTGGCGGCGACGGCGCGGAAGGGTTTCCAGCGTTCGGCGATAATCAAAAATTCTTCCGCGTTCGGCTTCTCCGGCATATTCTTTAATTTCCGCCACGCGACGTGAAGCGCCAAATCGCCTTTCGGCATTACGTCGGGACGCAGCAAAGCCATTAAAAGATAAATGTCGGCAGTCCAATCGCCGATGCCTTTTATCTTTTTAAGTTCGTGTTTTACGTCCGCGTCCGGCAAACTTTCAAGCGACCGCAAATTTAATTTGTTCTCTAAAATCGCCGATGCCAAATCTCTCGCGTATGAAATTTTCTGTCTCGAAAAATACGCCGCTTTCATTTCCGCGTCGGTTAGAGACAAAACGTTTTCGGGCGTAACGGCGACGCCGACTTTTTCTTTCAGTTTATTAAACGCGGCGAGCGCCGAGCGGAGCGAAACCTGCTGTTCCAAAATTATATGAACGAGCGTTGCAAACGTCGCCTCGCGCTTCCACAAAGGCGGCACGCCGTAATTTTCAAAAATAAATGCCAGATCCGCATCCAGTTCGGACAATATTCCGCATCCCGCGCCGAGCTTTTTTTCGTCGAGAATTTTTATCATATCGAAGCCGGGTTTTAGGAATATAAATTTCAGATTCTTTATTTTAACTAACACCGGAAACCAGAAACCGGAAACCTAACACCTAACCCCAAATCGAATCAACCGCCGCTTCGTCAAACTCAACCGGGTCGCCGTTCGGCAGAATGTGAATGATTTGCGCCGCCCCTTTTGCTTTTAACAGCGGAGAAAGCATACCGACGCGATGACAATTGGCGCGCGGCGTTTTATGT
>JALZOE010000424.1:2472-3288 GCA_030857325.1 Acidobacteriota bacterium | reverse complement strand
CGGTGTTGGTAGTGGTCGTGTTTGCCGTTCGATTTGTCGTCGCGGTTTCCGGCGAACTCGAACACGCCGACGCGATGCTTAAGCTAACGGCGATTGCCGATAAAATTAAAATTTGTTTCATTTTTTCTCCTGATTTTTCTCTTGTTTATCTTGCGGAGTGATGACTTTTTTAAAGTCAGCCAATTCCGTCTTTTTCTCTAACAATGATTTTAAAAACTTTTCTTTATCAACTTGCTGTGGCGCAATATCCTTGTCCGGCAAAACGGATGTCAAATCATCGGAAAACGCCGTCGGCGGGATGGCGATTCCGAGAGCCGTCTCAAGTTGCGCCAGAGCCGTGTAATAATCACGCAATGTTTGGTTGTAGCCCGTCACGTTTTCGTTAAGTCGCCGCTGCTCACCCACGACTTCAAACACGGAAAATTCGCCCAATCCGTAAGCCGCCCGAACGGTTTGGAGATTTGCTTCGGCTCGCGGAATAATCTGCGTCGCATACAAAACTAACTTTTCCGATGCCGCCCGGTATTGACGGTATGCGACGGCGACATCGCGCCTTATCGTCGCTTCCAAAAACTCGCGCTGCCTCACGGCTTGCACCCGCTCGCTCGAAGCCTGTGCAATCTCGCCCTGGTTGCGATTGAAAATCGGAATATCAATTGACACGCCGAAAGTCAGTTCCCTGTCGTTGTCGGCAATTGCGCCGCCGAGCCTTTCCGGTAAATCAATAAATCCCTTCGAGCGCGAATAGCGAACCGACGCGGCGACGTTCGGAGTCGCCTGTGATTTCGCTAAGTTTATTCGCGCCGAGCCGAGCCG
>JALZOE010000424.1:0-2462 GCA_030857325.1 Acidobacteriota bacterium | reverse complement strand
GGCTACGTCCAATCCCGCCAGCGTGCGAATTTCGAGCAGCGCAGTTTCCAATTCGCTCCGGGCTTCGATTTGCTGGACGCGCAGACGGTCGCTTTCGACCCGGACGAGATTCGCGTCGAGCGGAGCGACATCGCCTTCCTTGAGACGCGCGTCGGTCACGCGGACGAGTTCCGCATCAAACGCAAGCAGTTTTTCGATGACATCAAGCTGCCGGGCGGCTGATATGGCGCGGGTATAAGCGGTGCGGATTCCCACCGCAAACTGTCGTTCGAGCGCGAGAACTTCGGCTCGCGCCTGCTGGAGTCCGAGTTCGGCAACCGCGACGCGCCTCGCGCGTTTACCGCCGAGTTCAAAAACCTGCGACACGCCGACCGAAAAATCGCTTTCCGCCTCGCCGCCCAAAAAACGGGGCGAGCCGTATTCGGCATCGAGCGACGGATTCGGGCGTAAGTTAGCTTGAACAAGGCGCCCTTGAGCAATCGCCAATCGCTGCCGCGCCGCGAGCAAATCGCTGCGGCTCGTTGCACCAGTTTCAATTAAACGGTCAATGGTCAGCCCATCCTGACCGATGAATTCGGCGGAACTCAGCTTGACCGCCGGCTGCGTGGGCGCAAGAATCGGCTGGTCCTGTGAAAAAACGGAGGCGGTGAGTATGAAAATCACCGCCGCCAGAGCCGGAAGAAGACAGGAAAAAAGCTCCGGCTTAAGAAAACTGCCCCGGCTCGATAAATTTTTATCTAAAAACATCTATGGATATTCCGTGCCTTCAGGCGGAAACGGTTTCTTCACCAAGCGGTTTATTGTTAAACACCCGCACGGCAAAATAAGCCAAGCCGCCAAAAAGGGCGAGCGCGATTATAAACAGCACTGCTATCAGCCCGGTTTGCGTCCAGGAACTACCAGTTTCTATCGCTACCTCTTGGCGCGCAATTTCAACGCCGGAAAACGTTGCCGTGTCGGTTTCGCCGCCGTGCGTTAATTTGGCGCGCATCAGATAAGTTCCTTCGGCGAGCGGAGGAATTTTCACCATAAAACTTCCCGCCGTTCCGGTTTTCTCGACTGTCGCCTGCGTTACCGCGCCGTTCGCCGATTCGATTTCGATTGCCGGAGCGACATCGCTCGATGCTTCGTTCGTTTCAAATCGAGTCACGAACAATCGCGCCGCGTTGCCCGCGTCCGGTATTAAACGCTCGTGTTTGAGCATCACTTCCAAATCGCCGACGCGCGTCGTGTGCAAAACCGTGCCTTTATCGGTCGTCTCGGTTTTCGGTTTCGCCTCGCCGTGGTCTTCACCGCCGTGCGCCAAAACCTGCGCCGCGTTTCCAAAAAGACCAAGCACAAACGATAGCAAAAGCGTCATCGCTAAACTTGGCAATTTAAACTTAACGGTTTTGATTGTCTTCATATAATTTAACCTCATAAACTTTTACCCCAAATTTGTTTTAAGGGTCCATTTCTTTGACATTCTCTACATTTTACTGCAAAGACCGTGCCGGATCCGACTTTTTCCCGAACACTCGCTTCGCGCCAATAAATACGGGGTTTCACGCTTTGTTTGGTTTTTAGATTTGAGAACCTCGGCAACGGTATCTGCCTGCTTGCAAACACACCTGTCCGATAACAAACAACCTGCACAATTCGGTTCTTTCCTAAGAAAGAGGTTAAAGTTCAAAAATCGTCCCTTTTATCTGCGAAAAGATTCGACGGTTATCGAAAGTTTCAATCGTTGCCGGGTGAAAATATCAGATACCCAAATTGCTGTCCGTCCGAAGATTGAACAGTAACGGGTTTTATTAGTTTGCCGGATGTTGTTTGAGCCATTCGGCGCGGAGCAGAAAACTGCCCTCGGTAACGATTTTATCGCCGACGTTCAAGCCTTCTAACTGGCTTCGTGCGCCATCGCCCAGAAATCTTTGTCAAAAAGTATCGGCATTTTTGTTGACGCGATGGCGACCAGCATAATCACAATCAGCGGAACGGCGGCGATTCGCGTGAAAAGTCCGAGCAAAATTAAACTGCCGCAGACGATTTCAAACGTCCTCTGCCCCGGAGCATTCCGTGCCAGTAAAGTTTCGGCAACAGATATTTTTTGACGAGAAACATCGAGTATCGTTCCTTGTTTTGGTCAATCGGAAAACTTTCCATTGGCTTCAGATCATAGCCGAATTCCGCCATCACGAGACTGTCGTAGCCGGTGACGAGCGGGCAGGAAGTATAACCGTCGGAGGTTTTCGAGAGCGGTTTTCCGGCAATCGCATTTAACAGATTTTCGGCGACGACGGGAGCTTGTTTGCGAACCGCCGCGCCCGTTTTTGAAGTCGGCAGGCTGCTCGAATCGCCCAACCCGAAGACGTTTTTGTGTTTGTTATGCTGTAAATTATCTTTATTGACATCCATCCAGCCGGCTTCGCTGGCGAGCGGACTGTTTTTGATAAAATCGGGCGGTCCCATCGGCGGCGTAA
>JALZOE010000423.1 GCA_030857325.1 Acidobacteriota bacterium | reverse complement strand
CACAAAACATCCACCGGGCAAACGCGCGCGCACGTCGCGCCAATCGGATTGGCGTCAAAAATCACACGCGCCGAACCGAGCAGATTTCCGCTGGCGATTTTCTTGATAAACGAAGGCACGTCAATATGCGTCGGACACGCCCGCGTGCAGGGCGCGTCGTAACAGTAAACGCACCGATTCGATTCGAGAACCGCTTCGGCTTCATTCAAAGCGGGCGCGATGTCGCGGAAATTGCGTTCGATTTGCTCGATGTTCAAAGGCGAATGATGATTGATTGACATAAATTTTTCAGTCAATGAGCCGTTTAAATTTTTCTTTGAATTGCTAAATGATATTTGCGAATCTTCAGAAATGGTATAAAACTAAATCGGCTGCGTGATATATTTACGAAAAGCCCGCGATTCAAGGTTTCTGCCTTTTTACTTTCTTCACGAACCGGCTGATTTCGGTAACGATTTGCGGAACGATCGGCAAAGTCGGGTCGCTGTAAGATTTGACTTGCTTATCCGTTTCGTTCGGCACTTCCTTGAGAACGTGATTCATTCCTTCGACTATCAATAACTGCGCCGACGGTTTTGCCTTTGCAAGCAATTTTGCCTCTTGAACATTCACCTGTATATCGGTCGTTCCCTGAATGATGAGAACGGGAATCGACAGTTTAGCAATCTCGCGTGTCGGGTCGTAGCGAAACCAGGAAATCAAATACGGCTGAACGCTTGGGCGAAACAGCGCATTCAGTACCGGCGGAACTGATTCGGGAGTCTTTCCGGCAACAAGCAAAGCCATAATTTCTTCGGTTGATTTCATCAAATCCGGCGGTAGTTTCGGTCTGACTTGTTCGAGGAGTATTTGATTTGCCGGTCGCCCCGCGCCGGCAATCGAAACGAAACCGTCAGCATTCTTTCCCTGAGCGGCAACCATACCGAGCAGCGAACCTTCGCTATGACCGACAATCGTCAGGGAAGAAAATCTCTTATCGTCGCGTAACTGCTTGCTCCATAACACGGCATCATCGATAAAATTGTTGAAGCGCACGTCGGCTTCTTTTGTTCCGGGTTTCGCGCTTTCGCCGATTCCGCGTTTGTCGTATCGCAGGGAAGCGATGCCGTGCGCCGCCAATCCTTCCGCCAGCATTTTGAGACTGTTATTCGAGCCGCTTGCTCCGGCGATATTTCCATCGCGGTTAGTCGGACCCGAACCGGCAATGATAAGGACGATTGGACGAGGTGATTTCGATTCGGGAAGCAGCAGCGTTCCGTGCAGAACGCCGGACGGAGTTTCGAGACTTGTTGCCTGTTCCATAAAAGTCGATTGCTTAACGCTCGCGTCGGAAGATTTGCTCTTTATAACTTTCTGGGCGTGCGTTTCAAATGCACCCGGCAAGAAAACAAGCGTTGCAATTATACAAAAGAAAATAAATCTACTCATTTTTATTCTACGTAACCTTGGAGCTACAAGTTTTTAATCAGCCATCAGAACATCGTAAGTGTCCGGTCGCCGGTCGCGGAAAAATTGCTGACGGTTTTAACATTATTTGGTCTGCAAATTTGTTTTATTTTCTCGCGTAACGCGAACCAAAAACCGCAGCGCTTCGTTGACCGATTCGGCGCTCGGAAAATTTTCGGCAACGTCAGAATCCAAAACGACGGTTCGCTGTGTTTGTCCGTATTTTTCCGCAAAACGATTCGGCTTTGCTTTTGAATAATCCAGATTATATTTGGGCGACATTTCTTCTTTTTTATTCGGCATTTTCGTAATCCTTTCTTTCCGGCGCGGTTGTCAATCTCGCGCTGATAATTCTTACAGTGTCGTTTTCTTTTTCGGTAAAACAGACGATTAAAAGACGATTTTTCGCGGAATGTCCGACGATTATTTCTCGTTTTTCATCAAGCGAATGAGTTTCGCCATCAAAAATCTTTGCCAGCGGATTGCCGAAAACCGTTTCCGCCTCGACAAAACTTACGTTGTGTTTTTTGAGATTAGTTTCGGCTTTCCCGGTGTCCCATTCAAATTGCATCGCTTTAATCCGCAACTAAAACATCGTAAGTGTCCGGTCGGCGGTCGCGGAAAAACTGCCAGGTGTTGCGGACTTCGCGGATTTTGTCCATATCCAAATCCGCGACGACGAGCGCGTCTTTGTCGCGCGGCGCTTCGGCGACGATTTGCCCGCGCGGGTCGCAGAAATAGCTTTGACCGTAGAATTCACCGATGTTCCACGGCTGCTCAAATCCGACGCGGTTGATTGCGCCGACGAAATAGCCGTTAGCGACGGCGTGCGCGGGCTGCTCCAGTTTCCAGAGATATTCCGAAAGTCCGGCGACGGTTGCCGACGGATTAAAGATAATCTCCGCGCCGTTTAAGCCTAAAGCGCGCGCGCCTTCGGGAAAATGGCGGTCATAGCAGATATAAACGCCGATTCGCGCATACGCCGTTTCAAATGTCGGATAACCGAGATTTCCGGCGCGAAAATAAAATTTTTCCCAGAAACCGGGCGCGACTTGCGGAATGTGATTTTTGCGGTATTTGCCCAGATATTTCCCGTCCGCGTCAATTACCGCCGCCGTGTTGTAATAAATGCCCGTAATTTCTTCTTCGTAAACCGGCACAATCAAAACCATTCCATACTGCTTGGCGACTTCCTGCATAAATTTAACGGTTTTGCCGTCGGGAACTTTTTCCACCGCTTCATACCATCGCGTCTGCTGCTCGGCGCAGAAATAAGGCGTCGTGAAAATCTCCTGAAAACAAAGCATCTGCACGCCTTGCGCGGCAGCGTCTTCAACCATTTTCATCTGGTGTTCAAGATTTGCTTTTTTAATTTCCGCAATCGGCGCGTCCGTCGGCGCGACGTTGTGCGCTTGAATCAACCCGCATTTTATTGTTCTCGACATAAAATTGTTCTCCTTTATTATTTATATTTTAACGCACTCGCCGCGTTTCAAAAATTGCCCGTCGCCTTGCTTTCCGGTGTGTTCGCCGTCTTCAATCACGACGCGCCCGCGTGAGAGAACGGTTTCGACTTTGCCTTTGATTTTTTCACTCAAGCGGCTTGCAAAATATCAGGTTTTTCCTTTTCAATTTCTTTTTGCTCAAGCGAAACGACTTTGCGTTTGCTTTCGGCTTGCTTTCGGCGAATGTCGGCGCAAATCGCCGAAATGTCATAGTTAAATTTTTCGGCGTGTTCATTTCTCACGCGGCGAACTTCGTCAACGATTTCATCATTCCAGGTCATATTTTCCTCCGAGTAATTCTTCGGGCGTGCAAATTTTCGGGCATTTGCAGCCTTGTTC
>JALZOE010000422.1 GCA_030857325.1 Acidobacteriota bacterium | reverse complement strand
AAAAGAAATTATGAAAATTTTGCTCTATAATCCCGACAACGGCATTACGCGCAACTTTATGCCGCATCTTTGGATGTTTCTTCTGCAATCGCTGACGCCGAAAGAACACGAAGTAATTTTAATCGATGGCAACGCCAAAGCGATGAGCCGCGAAGAACTCGTTCAGTATTGCAAAGACGAAAACATCGGTCTGGTCGGCATCGGCGCGATGACCCGAATGGTCGCGCGGGCTTATAAGGTTGCCGACGCTCTGCGCGACGCCGGAATAAAAGTCGTAATGGGCGGACCGCACGTTACCGAATGCCCCGACGAAGCCTTGGGACGCGACGGCGGAAAACGTCACGCCGACGCCATCGCGCTCGGAGAAGCCGACGAGACGTGGGCTTTAATGGTTGAAGATGCCGCCAACGATTGCCTGAAAGACATTTATCAACCGGAAACCGACGACAAAGGCAACGACAAAAAACCGAATCTTCAGCCGTATCCGCATATTCCGTGGGAAACTCTCGATTTAGACCAGTTCAGTCTCGTGCCGTCGTTTTTGAAACCGCATCTCGCAAAAATGGGCGAAGGCTGGGGCAGTTTCCACGTCGTCCCGATTGAAACCGGGCGCGGCTGTCCTTACGGCTGCGAGTTTTGCACGGTAACCGGATTTTTCGGCGATTCGATTCGTTTTCGCACAAATGAAAGTGTTGTCGAAGAATTATTAAGACTGAAAGCGCGCGCCAAACGCGAGCGCGGGCAAATCGCCGTTTTCTTTATCGATGACAATCTCGCCATCAACAAGAAGCGCGTTAAATCTCTGCTCCGCGACATAATTGCCGCCGACGCGCAAATGCCGTGGGTTGCCCAAATCAGCGCCAATCTTTTGGGCGACGAAGAGCTTGTCGATTTAATCGCCGAGTCCGGCGGCAAATGGGTTTTTATCGGGATGGAATCGATTGACCCGGCGAATATGGCATCGGTCAATAAAAATTTCTCGAAACCGGCTGATTATAAAGAAGTTTTAGACCGTCTCGCCAAACGAAATATTTACGCGATTACGTCGTTTATTTTCGGAATGGACAACGACACCGACGGCGTTGCGGCGCGAACGGTCGAGCAAATCGAAAGCTGGTCGCCCGGACTTCCCGTCTTCGGACAACTGACGCCGTTTCCGGCAACGCCGCTTTATTCGCGGCTCGAAAAAGAAGGCAGATTGTCGCGTCCGAAACACTGGCTCGAATTCGCGCCGTTCGTGATGGCGCACACGCCTTTGAAAATGACGATTGAACAGGCGAGCGAAGAAACCAGACACGCCTGGTCGCGCTCTTACAGCCCGGAAAGAAACGCGCAGGCGCTCGAAATGATAAAAGATTCGCCGCTTCAATATCGCATCAGCCATCTGGTTTCGCGCCTTTTCTTTCGCGGAATTTACTTTCCGCAAATGCGTAAACGCGATTGGGCGAAAATGGTTCTGCAAAACCGCAAACCGATTTACGGCTTGGTCAAAGAAGGTTTTTCAAAATATCGAAACTCCAAACGAAACAAACAAACTCAAACGGTCAGTTCGCCAACAACATAAAAGAAATAAGACGCGGACAAACGCAGATTGGAGCGGATTATAAAAAATCAAGGATTATTTAATTTAATCCTTGATTTTTTTATCCGTTTCAATCCGCTTAATCCGCGTTTGTCCACGTCCTATTTCTTAATTTAAAACTTTAAAACGGCGACTCGTCGTTCGTGTCGAAAACAATTCTTTTCTTAACTTTCGGCTGCCGTTCCTCGCGCAAATCTTCTGGCTCGATTGTCTGCAAAGCCGGATTGCCGTCGGCGTCGGTCATCAAAATCTCGATTCTTCTTTCAGATCGATTTAATCTTTCCTGACATTCGCGCGAAAGTTTTACGCCGTCTTCAAAAAGTTGAAGGCTTTCTTCCAAAGCCAAATCGCCGTTTTCCAGATTCCGCACGATTCGTTCGAGTTCCTGCAAGGCGGATTCAAATGTTTGTTTCTTTTCAGCCATAAATTATTTAAAGATTCCGTCAAGTTCCTTTACCAGATTAGTTAAATTCTCGACGCCGAACTGCGTGCCGGTTTTTCCGATTCCGCCTTTGTTTGCCGTAATAATAATTTGCCGACCGATTTTTTCCGCAATTCGGCGAGCGAGTTCTTCGTCTGTAACGCCGGCAACTCGCCATTTTGTGCCGTCGCGCTTCATTGTCAAATTCAACGGGCTGTCAGGCAACTTGCTGTTAATAAAAGCCTTGTCGCCTTCCTGTGTAATTTCGAGATATGTTTTCGCGCCCACAACGATTCCCCAAAACGGCACTTTATCAAATTTCTGCGTTTTGTCTCGAATTAAATCGGGAATTTCGGCGCGAGCGCGCACTTTAATCGACGGCAAAATCGGCGCGGCGACCTGCGCGATTTTCGCAATCGTCTGGGGCGGGACGCCGCGCCCGTAAAGCTCGACGGCTTTATCGGTAATCTGCGGCATAAAATCATCGACAATCCGGTCGGCGTCAACTAAATCGTCAACCGTTTTCCGGTCGCCGCGCCGCGCCGCGTCAATCAGCAGCGCCAGCGAATACTGCGGAGTCGTTTTCAAATGCTGCCAGTAAAAATAACCGCCGACCGCGCCGGCGACTAAAACCGTAGTCAATAAAATCGCTAAAACACGGAAAATGCGCGAGACAGCGCCGCGCATTTTCGGTTTTTGATAATCGCCGAATCCCGGTGAATTTACGCCTTCCGATTTTTCGATTCTTTCGTTTTCAATTTTTTTCGATTCGTTCAAATCGACGACAATTCGCGACATCAATCATTCTCCGCCCACAAAACTTCAGCTTCCAGTTTGCCACGCGCCAGCCGAATTTTCACCCTGTCATTCGCTTTTACGTTTTTCGCATCGCGCAAAATTTCGCCCGCTTCTGTTTGCACCAGCGAAAAACCGCGTTTCAAAACCGACAACGGCGAGAGAGCGTCGAGCGACGCCATTTTTATTTTCAGTTTTTCGTCTTTTGAATCGACAATATCTTTAATCGCCGACGTTTGTTTCTGCCGAAGCAGCGCGAGCCGCGTTTTCTTTTCATTTAATTTTGAAGCCAATTTCAAAGGCGAGATTCGATTAACCAAAATTTCCAAACGCCGCTTTTTATTTTCAATATTTTCTGTCAAAGCGACACGCATCTGCGACTCCAAATCTTCTATTTCGTATCGCCAATCTTTAACTTTCTGCGGAAATTCTGTAAACACCGGCGACAACGCCGCTTCCTGCAAATCCGAACGAGAATGCAACAGCTTATAAC
>JALZOE010000421.1 GCA_030857325.1 Acidobacteriota bacterium | reverse complement strand
CGCCAGAGCTGCGTATTTTGAGATTAACGGGCTGAATCTTTTCATTTGAATATTAAAAAAAAATATTAAAACTTTGCCAGTAAAACCCTCTCGCCGATTATTTCCTTGCCCAGAACGCTCGAAATAATTCGTTTCAGAATCGAGGAAATTTCTTTGACTTCAGCCGGAAAATTTTCAGAATAATCGACAAAATCAGCCGGATTCAATTGCTGCGCCGCGAGGAAAATTTTTCGCTCCCGTGCTGAAATTTCCCGATTCGTTTTGCTTTTGCGGCATCTCCGGCAGAGAAGATGAAAATTTAACAGCAACCCGCCGGATTCATCCGAATTTAATTCGGTTTCACAGTTGTCGCACCGTTTCCAATCCGGCAGATAACCGCCCAGTCGTAAAATCCACAGCTCAAAATAGAGAGCGATGCTTTCGAGATTCTTTGCATTTAAAGCCGCCGTCTCCAAACAAATTTTAGCCATCCGGTAAAGTTTTTCGTTCGGGTCGTGAGGAGGCGCGAAATTTACAATCAATTCCGACAGATACGCGAATTTTTGAAGGAAATAAGGATCGCTGGCATTGTCGAAAAAAGATTTGACTAATTCTATCTGAGTAATCGATACCAACTCTCTCTCTTCCTTTTGAAAATAACTGATATTGACAATCGTAAAAGGTTCGAGACTTCCGCCGAAACGACTTTTTAAGCGCTTTGCTCCTTTGGCGACGCCTCTAACCAGACCTTCGTTTTGCGTGAGTAAAACAATAATCTTGTCGGCTTCCGACAAATTATGACTTTTTAAGATTAAACCCTCGGTTTCGACAATAGCCATTCGGTTTTAAGTAATAAAATAAAAAATCCAGCCCAACGCCAAACTGATAATTAGAAACTGCGCGAAAATCTTCACGCCGTACAGCAGACGCTCTCTCGTATTTCCATTAACGAATATCCCAAAAGCAACGGAAACAAAAAAAGCGAAACCTGCTAAATATAGAAAATGAATCATTTTTTTCTCTCCTGTTGGATGTCAACCGCATCGATAACAGCCAGGAAATTTAATAAACCGGCAACTTCCAGAAATCTTCCGCCGTATTCAAACGTCGCCCACGCCGCGACATTCTGCGGCGCGCTGCCGACCAGAAGAAAACTAATAATCGCGCCGAGTCCGTTGCCTAATCTCGCAAAAATATTGAGCAGATAGAGCAGCGTCCCGTCCTTAAATTCAAATCCGGGGTAATATGCTCCGCCGCTAAAAAGAGCAATAATAAACATTCCCCAAATAACGATTCCTAAAATAATTCCCCGTCTCCATTTTTTTTGCAGTAAGTGTCCCAGACCGGGAATCAGCCACGAAACGATTCCGATAACGAATGGATTATCCATTTAAATTGTAACCTCTTTTCTTAAATAAAAACCTTGAGAGTCTGCAAAACGACAATTGCCAAATTTCTTGCTTTGCATTTGCAATCGCTGTAAACGTTTGGTTTAGCTTTGCAAAAAACACTTTAAATCTAATACATTAAATATTTTTTTCGCTTTATAATAAAATTTTCCAGATCCTTTTGCCAGGAAGCCTCTATATTTTCCGGCGATTGATTTTGTTCAATAAATTCTCTTGTTTTTGTCGAACCTGAAATAACGTCGAACGGATTGCGGTCGAAAGCATATTCATACGCGGTTTCCTTCCACTTAAATTTTTCGGGATATAAATTATATATCGTTTTAACTAAAGCCAAGCCGGTTATTACGGGTTCAAAACTTTCTCTGTCGGAGATGTGAAGAAACACTCCGCCGCAGTGCTGTCCGGCATATTTTTGAAACGTCGGTAAAAACTGAAACGGTCTGAAGATAACACCGGAAAGTTCGAGTGATTTGAGAGATTCCGAAAGCGTCTCGGCGTCGATAAAAGGCGCGCCGACTATTTCAAACGGGCGGGTCGTTCCGCGACCTTCCGAAATTTCCGTCCCTTCAAAATATACCGTTGCGGGGAAAACGACTGCCGTATCGACCGTCGGCATATTAGGCGACGGCATAACCCACGGACAGTCGGTTTCGTCATAAAAATCTTCACGCGCCCAATTATCCATTGTAATTACCTGCAAATCACAATTTATATCGAATTCTCTGTTAAAAAAAGCGGCAAGCTCGCCGATTGTCATCCCGTGGCGCATCGGAATCGGGTATTGCCCGACAAACGATTCGTGTCCGGTTTCCAGCACGTTTCCTTCGACCCCGATTCCGTTTATCGGATTCGGGCGGTCGAGAACGAACATTTTTTTACCGAATTCGGCGCAAGACTTCATAGCGTAAGCCATCGTGTATATAAACGTATAGACGCGGCAGCCGACATCTTGCAAATCAAAAACCAGCGCGTCCAAATTTTCCAGCATTTCCCCGGTCGGCTGGCGCGTTTCGCTGTAGAGTGAGTAAATCGGCAGTCCTGTTTTTTTATCGACCGTATGCGCCGTTTCAATCATATTGTCCTGCACGTCGCCGCGAATGCCGTGCTGCGGACCGAAAAGCGCGGTTAAATTGATGTCCGGGTTTTGAAAAAATAAATCGGCGGCGTGTCTATATCGATGGTCAACCGACGCCTGATTACAAATTAGTCCGATTCGTAAATCCTTAAACAAATTTACTTCGCCGCCTAAAGCCTTTTCCAATCCTAATTTAACAGACTTTTTTTGAAGTTTCGCCACAAGTTTTTTTATTTCGTCTCCAATCTATATTTCGCGCAGAATTTAATAAATGTTTCAAATATATTTTTTGAAAGTTTGTCGGTTCGCCAGGAATGTTCGGGATGCCACTGGACGCCGAAATTAAACCGGTCGGAACGCGTCTCTTCGATGCATTCTATAACGCCGTCTTTTGCCCGGGCGGATGCTCTCAGATTTTCTCCGACTTTATCTATCGATTGATGATGATGCGAATTTACTCTGATGTTTTCGGATGCGGCTAACTGTAAAAGAAAACTTTTTTTTTCTATTTGAATCGTGTGCGAAGCTCGGTCGAGCGGAACGCCCTGCTCGTGTTTCAGACAATTCGGAATTTGGGATTTTATGTCCTGAACGAGAGTTCCGCGGCGAAAGACGTTTAGAATCTGCATTCCGAAACAAATGCCTAAAACTGGCATTTTCAGCTTTTCGGCTTCCGCCAGAACTAAAAAATCCGTTTCATCTTTTTCCGGTATAACTCTTCCGAGTCTCAGATGCGGTTCTTCGCCGTAAGCGGACGGGTCGACATCCGTATCGCTTCCGGGCAGCAAAATACCGTCGAGATTTTCCAGCGCTCCGGCGATATATTCCTGA
>JALZOE010000420.1 GCA_030857325.1 Acidobacteriota bacterium | reverse complement strand
AATCAGGGTGATTTTTAATTGTTGAATCGTGAGTGCCAAAAACGGGCGTTTTTGGTACTTTTAACTTTTGTTTAATTCTATGCCTATACATCTCAAACACCGGGTGTCTGCATTACATTGCGTCTGCGCTGCTTCATGTTGAGTTGATCTTCGGTCGCCATTGGCTCGCCGTCCAAAGCGATACCAAATCAGCGCCTTTGATGACAATCTTTGAACGAATGCTTGATGCTGAACTATTAGCGCCCCCAACCATGTCTCGTGGGAATATGCCCGCCAAAAGGCTTTCTCCGACTCATCTTTTATCAGGCATACATTAATTTATATGCGCCTTGAAAACTGCATTTGTGCTGCTCCGTCAAGCGCCTGTTCGATGTCGGCGATGATGTCAGCCGCATCTTCAATACCGGCTGATATTCTCACTAAACCGTCCGTGATTCCCAAATTTTCACGTTGATGCGGCGAAAGTTCGCGGTGCGAAGACGTTGCCGAATGCGAAACGAGTGTAAAAACATCGCCCAAACTCGTCGCCCGAAGGCACAATTTCAAAGCGTCCATAAATCGAAAAGCCGCTTGGCGCGTGTCATCTTTAAGTCTGATACTGACCAGCGCTCCCGCGTGGGGCGGGCGCAAAACCCTCTCTACTAAATTTCCTTCGTTTCCCAAACCGGGATAAAAAACCTTTTCAATCGACGAAATTTTTGAAAAATGTTCCGCCAGCATTTTCGCGTTCGCGCATTGTTTTTCGAGCCGTAAAGCCAGAGTTTTTATGCCCCGCGAAATTTGATGCGCTTCCCAAACGCTCAAAACTCCGCCGCCGAGTCTCCTGACATTGACTAACGCCGGACGGTCGGATTCTTCTTTGGCGATAACAATTCCGCCCGTCGCATCCGCGTGTCCGCCCAGATATTTCGTCGCGCTGTGAACCGAAAAATCAGCTCCTAAATTTAACGGCTGACACAAATAAGGCGTGGCGAAGGTATTGTCAACGATTAACCGCGCATTCGCTCCGTGCGCGGTTTCGGCGCAAGCGGCGATGTCGCAAACTTTCAAAAGCGGATTTGAAATCGTTTCCACTAGCAAGACTCGCGGTTTAATTTCATCGACCGTTTTCTTTAGAGCGTCTAAATCCGTAAAATCCGCCGTCTGCGTTTTGACGCCGAAAGCGCCGAAAATTTTGTGGAGCAAATCGAAACTTGAGCCGAATAAATCCCTCGAAGCCAGGACAACCGCTCCGGGCGTCAAATTACAGGCAAACAGCGCCGCGTGCAGCGCCGCCATTCCCGAAGAATACGCACAGGCGAAACTGCCGTTTTCGATTGTCGCCAACGCCTCTTCCAAAGCCGCTACGGTCGGATTGCCGTAACGCGAATAAATATAATCGGGCGATTCACCGGCAAGAACCCGATCCATTTCCGCCATCGAACTGTAAGTATAGGTAGATGTCGCGTAAATCGGCGTGGCGACCGGCAAACCGGCGGGCGCGGCGCGTCTTTCGCCGGCGTGAACGAGTTGGGTGGAAACGGCTAAATTTTTCATTATGCTCATGTTTTTATCAAAAACGAAAAGACTTTCCGGCTCAGAAATCAACAAGCGTTCTTTTCGCCGTAAACCTTGTTTTAACTTCTAAAACTACTATTCTGATAATACAGCTTTTCATTGTAGAAAGGAGCGAAAGCCGCAATAAGCGCCGCTTCGAAGCTCATCGAACGGGTTAGCAAATTGCGGGAAAAAACTCCCCACGCTCCCTGACGGCTGCGGATGTCGCTCTCATGCGCAACTTCGTCAATCACATCGCCAAGCTCGCGATTCTCTTCTGCAACTGGCTTTACTATTGAATCGGGAACCGGGATTGAGGGACTCGCGCCGAAGTTTCCCCGCGAGCCATCTGTAACAAAAGCCCAGCCGCGTAAAAACGTGTATGTCTGGTTTTCTAATTCAATCGTGTGAAAGCCGCCCTCGAGACCGATATAAAGATATGCTGTTTTATTTTCCTGTTGTAAGAGTTTTCGGACCGCTTCGGCACGGGATTTAGCGCCCCGCATCAACTCTTCATCGGTTAAAGGCATCGCCGGAGAATCGGTTTGGGCAGCCAGTGGAATAATTTCCGCGCCGCGCCAGCCGGAATCGATTTCGGCAATTCGCATTATAGCGGCGCGAACCGCGTCTATCTTTGAAGCGCGGGTTGTGCCGAGAGCTATCTTCATACAAAAATTATCTGCCGTTCGCATTAAAACCGCGAATCGGCTTTTCGGTTATTCGGGCGTTTCTCGCCGCCCGTTTTGCAGCTTAAACTCAAACACATCGGGTCGATGATAATGACCGGAAACATCGAGCGTCATCAATTCTTTGTCAATCATCGATAAATCGAGTTCGGCGGTGATGATTGTTTCTTCATCGAAAACGGGTTCGACGACAAATCTGCCGTCCGGCGCGATAATGCAGCTTCCGCCGCGTAAAACGAGCGAATGCGGGTCGTTTGCGCCGGCACATCTTTCCAGCTCGACCGGCAAATCTCCAGCCTTCATAATAAGACCGGCGGCAAGAACAAAGCAGCGACCCTCGAAAGCATAATGACGAGACGCTATCTGGTGCATCTCGTGAACTGTCGGATAAACGGAGATGTGAATCTGCTCGCCGGAAATATGAAGAGCCTGCCGCGTCAAAGGCATCCAGTGTTCCCAGCAAACAAGACTGCCGACGCGCCCCATTGTAGTATCGATTGCCTTTAACCCCGCGCCGTCGCCTTGCCCCCAGACAAGCCGTTCGGTAAAGGTCGGGACGAGTTTACGATGATGGTTTAAGAGTTTGCCGTCCGAGCCGAAAGTCAGCAGGCTGTTATAAAGCGTTCCGTTGCCCGCGCCCTTCACAACACGTTCGTTGATACCGATAACGAGAACAATGTTATTGTTACGCGCCGCCAGACCTAAAATTTCCGTCTCTTTGCCCGGAACGACAACACTGTTTTGCCGCAACCTGGCAAACACTTCTTTGGTCGGCTGATGATTCCAAAGCGCGGCATCCGGGCAATAATCAAGCCACGCGGGATAAGCCGGAAGCCAGGTTTCTCCGAACGCGACAAGCTGCGCGCCTTTTTTAGCCGCTTCTTCAATCAGGCTGACGGCTTTGGCAAGACTCGCCTCCAGATTCATAAAAACCGGACTTGCCTGAACTATTCCGACTGTAACTTTTTGCGACAAAATGTTTCCTCTTGCAATTAACTCTGTAACCTAAGCTGCTCTTCAATAACTTTACCCTCGCGCCGCGCCTGCGCCCATTTTATCGGCAGCATTTTTATTTCGCCGCTCGCCTTCGCCGT
>JALZOE010000002.1:2085-23095 GCA_030857325.1 Acidobacteriota bacterium | reverse complement strand
GCTATAAACCGGAAAGCAAAACTCCGCTGAGAAACCCGAACGCCGAAACCGTAATGTATGCCGGTTATGAAGAAGAATTACGCGATTTAACCGAAAATCCGAGCCGGCTTTTTTCGCCGACCTATTCCTGGGCGTTTCTGGCGCAGAGATTGTTGTCGATTCTGTTCTGGTTTATCCTAACCTTTGCGTTCACAACAATTGCGCCCGGCGCGGTGAGCCGCGCGATTGCCCGTTTCCGGCTTTCGACTCTAAAAGTCGTCGCCGTCGGTTTTTCCGGTTTTCTGGTAACGACGCTCGGCGTGATGGCGAGTTTGAGTTTTCTGCCGAATTACCTGAGCGCAATCATCAGTTTAATGTTGTTTGTTTTTCTGGCTTTAAGTTATGTTTTCGGACGAATCGCCTTACAGGTCAGCATCGGTAAACAACTGCAAAAACACTTTTTGCCCGAACGCGGACGGTCGGAAACTTTGGCGATTTTAATCGGCGTCGTTATCTGGACGGTGTTTCTTTCCGTTCCCTATCTCTGGACACTTGCCTTAATCATCCTGCTTTCTGCCGGCGTCGGACTCGTTTTGACCGCCGGAACGCCGAGCGCCTGGAAAAAACAGTAAAAATTTTCAAAAAAATACTTTAAGTCGAAGGTTTACATTTCTTTACAAAATTGAGTAACTTTTCTGCATCGTTTTACGTCTTATGGGTAACAGGAAAAAAGGGCAACTTTCCGACGCCGAAACGTATAAACAAAGAGGTATTCCGGCGCTTTTAAGAAGGAAAGTTACAAAAAGAAGGTTATAAAATGCGTAAAATAATAATATTAAATCTTTTCGTATTACTCGCAAGTCTGAGCGTCGTCGTTTCGGCGCAAACCCCAAATGCCCCGGCGGTCAAAATCGTGCAGGGCGAAGTCGGTTCAATCGGCGCAAATAAAATAGTTTTGCAGACCAAAGACGGTTCGATGGAAGTCGGCTTAACGGATAAAACCGAATTCAAGCGCGTTTCGCCGGAGAATCCGAGTTTGAAAAACGCCGCCGTCGCCAATCGAACCGAAATCGCCGTCGGCGATAAATTGATTGTTACCGGAGTGATTTCAGCCGATAACAAAAGCGTTCCGGCGCGAGCGGTTTATCTGATGAGTAAATCCGACATCGCGCAAAAGCAGAACAAGGAGCGCGAAGAATGGCGCGCGCGCGGAATCACCGGACAAGTCGCCGCCGTCAATTCGCAGACAAAAGAAATTACCGTTTCGCAGCGCGGCATTGCGGGCGAGAGACAGACGATATTATCGCTTAAAGAAAATGCGAGTTTTCGCCGTTACGCCGAAGGTTCGGTAGATTATAACGAAGCGAAAACGAGTTCGTTCGACGAAATCAAAGTCGGCGATTCGATTCGGGCGATGGGCGATAAAAACGAAGATAATTCGACAATCAAAGCCGAACGCGTTGTTTTCGGCGCATTTCAAACCGTCGCCGGAGCGATTACGGCAATCGACACGGCGAAAAACGAAATTACAATCGAGAACGTTCAAACCAAAAAACCCGTAATCGTCGCCGTCGGCAAAAATTCGGTTCTCAAACAATTTCCGGCTGAAATGGCGCAGCGAATGACGCAGTTTCAAACCGGCGGCGTCGCGCCCGGACAAGGCGCGGTTCGCCTGCCGCAATCGAATCAGACCGGCGCGCCGGGACGAAATCCGAATCGTCCGGGAGCGGGCGGCGGAATGCGCGGCGGCGGAAACATCGACGATATGCTCGAACGATTTCCGAATATTTCGATTGCCGATTTAAAAGTCGGCGATATGATTGCCGTCTCCAGCACGAAAAACACTGCCGCCGAACGCGTCAGCGCGATAAAATTATTATCCGGCGTCGAACCTTTTATCAAAGCTCAGCAGCAGCAGACGGCGGGTAGACCGCGCGGCGGTCAGGATTCGGGATTCTCGATTCCCGGACTCGAAGGCGGTTCGAGCTTTCCCTAAAATAGCGCGGGCGCAAATTAAAACTTAAGAACCGAAAGCTCCAACGAAGCCTGATTTATATTGTTTTATTTTTATAAGTTGAGCTTTCGGTTTTTGTCTTTGAACATAACATTATGAGAAAAATAAAATCATTTATATTAGTCGGTCTTTTTACATTATTTATAAATTCAAGCGTTTTTGCACAGCAGGCGGGAAGTTTGACTGGACAGGTTGTTGATACGTTCGGCTCGGTCGTCGTCGGCGCAACCGTAACGGCGGTTGACGCTTCTCTCAAGGAAAAAACTGCCGTAACGAACAATCAGGGCGTGTTCACGATTACCGGACTCGCGCCCGGAAATTACACGGTTCGCGTAACCGCGCCGAATTTCGGGCTTTACGAAAACGCCGAGGTTGCGATTACGGCTGGCGCGAGACAGGAATTAACCGTCGCCCTGTCGGTGCAATCAGTAAATGAACAGGTCGAAGTTTCCGAAGCCGGACAACTCGATACGAATCCCGACAGCAACGCGAGCGCGACGGTTTTAACGGAAAAAGATTTGGAAGCTCTGCCGGAAGACCCGGAAGAACTCGAAGCCGCTTTGCAGGCTTTGGCTGGACCGTCGGCGGGACCGAATGGCGGGCAAATTTATATCGACGGCTTTACCGGCGGCAGACTTCCGCCGAGAGAATCGATTCGGGAAATTCGCATCAACCAGAATCCATTTTCGGCGGAATTTGAACGGCTCGGTTTCGGGCGCATCGAGATTTTGACCAAACCCGGCGCGGACAAACTGCGCGGTTCGGTGTTTTTTAATTTCAACGACGAAAGCCTTAATTCGCGCAACCCGTTCGCGCTCAACCGCGCGCCGAGTCAGACCAGATTTTTCGGCGGCAATCTGTCCGGTCCGGTGCAGAAAGGGAAATCTTCGTTTTTTATAGATGTCAGCAACCGCGACGTGGACGACAACCGAGTTGTTAATGCGACGATTCTCGACCCGTCGTTTAACGTCGTGCCTTTTCAGCAGGACGTAACCGTGCCGACGCAGCGGTTTTCAATCAGCCCGCGTTTCGATTATCAAATAAACACTAATAACACGCTGGTTGCGCGCTATAGTTTCACGCGCTTTAAAGCCGACAGTTTCGGCGGCGGTTTCTCTTTGCCGAGCATTGCATCGCAAAGTTCATTCACCGAACACGAATTTCGCCTGACCGAAACGGCGATTTTAAATCCGAAAACGGTTAATGAAACCCGTTTTGAATACAGCGTCGAGCGTCGAAACCAAACGGGCGACAATTCGATTCCGACAATTAACGTCTCCGGCGCATTTGTCGGCGGCGGCTCGCAGGTCGGCACGAACTTCACCGATAATAATAATTTTGAACTTCAGAATTACACGACGACCGCTCTAGGTAAAAACAACCAGCACTCGGTAAAATTCGGCGGGCGAGTGCGCGGCGTAACCATTAAAGACCAGTCGGAATCGAACTTCGGCGGAACATTCATTTTTGCGGGAATCCCGGAAGGCAGGTTAAATTCCACGTGCGACCGGCAAGATCCGGGCTGTATAATAACTCCCGCCGTTTCGTCAATCGAACAATATCGCCAGAGACTTATTGGTAATACCGACCCGCGTTTTAATCCGAGTCAGTTTATTATCACGTCGGGAAACGCGCTTGCCGATGTTTCGCGGTATGATGTCGGTTTGTTCATAACAAACGATTGGAGATTAAATCCCGCGCTAACTTTGAGCTTCGGCTTGCGTTACGAAAATCAAACGAATATTGACGATAATATGAATTTCGCGCCGCGCTTCAGTTTCGCTTTTTCGCCGGGCGCAGGCAGCGCGCGTCAGTCGAAAACCGTTTTTCGCGGCGGCGCGGGAATTTTCTTTGACCGTTTCGGCGAAAATCTGACGCTTCAATCCGAACGTTTTAACGGAACTAATCAATTTCAATATAATGTTACCAACAACCAGGCAATTTTGAGTCAGCCGGTATTTTCGTTAAACGGAGTGTCGAATGTTCCGACCGTCGAGCAGATTGCCGCCGTCGCGCCGGGAACATTCACCGTGCGGCGCGTAGATTCGGATTTACAATCGCCGACGACTTACCAATACGCGCTTTCCGTCGAGCGGCAACTGCCGCTGAGAATCAGAGGTTCGATTTATTTTGTCGGCAGCCGAACGATTCACCAGCTTCGGACGCGCAACGTCAACGCGCCGGTCTGCGGGCGGACATTCGTTTGTCCGACCACTACTCAGCAAATACAAGCGCTGCGACCCGACCCATCGCAGGGCAATATTTACCAATTCGAGTCGAGCGGCGTTTCAAATCAGCAGCAGTTGATTTTTAACATCAATTCGCAGTTCAGTCGCAAAATTTCGCTCAATGCCAATTACCGGTTGGGATTCGCCAAAAGCGATACGGACAATGCGGGAACTTCTCCGGCTTACACGTATGATTTAAGCGGCGAATACGGCAGCTCGCAGCAAGATGTCAGACATTATTTTTCTTTGTTCGGCTCTTTTCAATTGCCCTGGAACGTTCGTATGAGTCCGATTATTATCGCTCGTTCCGGCGTTCCGTTTAATATCGTAACCGGAATCGACGCCAACCGCGATTCGCTTTTTACGGAACGTCCGACTTTTGCACAGTTGAACGATGCGTGCCTTCAGCGCGGACTGACAAATTCATTTTGCGACATCGGCAGCGTATCCGATTTTACAACAATTATTCCGCGTAATTTCGGGCGCGGTCCCGGCTCAGTTTCGGTAAACCTGAACTTCAGCAAAACGATTGGCTTCGGCAAATCGAGAACACAGATTGCCGGAACTGTTGACGGACAAGCTCCGAGTTCAGCCGGCGAAGGCGCGAATCGTCGGAATAATCCGGGCGGCGTCGGGCGCGGTGAACGCGGCGGCGGCGGACGCGGTGGAGGTGGTGGAGGAAATCGCGGCGGCGGCTTCGGGGGCGGCGGATTCGGCGGCAGCGATAAGCCGTATAACTTAACCGTCGGTTTGCAAATCAGCAATTTGTTTAACCGCGTGAACTTTGGAACTCCCGTCAATAATCTGAGTTCGAGCAGATTCGGTCAATATACCTCGACTAGCGGCGGTTTCGGCGGCGGATTTGGAGGTGGCGGTGGTTTCGGTGGAAGTAATGCGGCTAATCGCCGCGTTGATTTGACGATGCGTTTCAGTTTCTAAACTGTATTTAAGGACAGAAAAGCAGAACAAAGATTTAATTTTTTGTTCTGCTTTTCGCGTAATAGACATTATCGGAAATAAAGATTCAAGAAGATTATTGCCTGCGAAAGACGCGAAAAGCATTAAAGAAAGACAGTAAGCTACTATTGATTTCTTATTTTTGTCGCTTTTGTGGGTAAGTAACTGACAGGTAAAAATAAAAAGACGAAACGGAAGTTTATGTTTTATTCCGTTTCGCCTTTTCGCACTTTCGAGCGTTCGATTAAACACTCATAATTTCCTGTTCCTTATTTTTGGCAGCTTCGTCGATTTTGCCGGTATAGGTATTGATTAGTTTCTGAACTTCTTCCAAACCTCCGCGCTCGTCGTCTTCTGAAATCGCTTTTTCCTTCGACATTTTCTTTAGTGTGTCATTAGCACTGTGGCGAACGCCGCGCAGTGCGATGCGATGTTCTTCAGCGTATTCGTAAATTTGTTTCGCCATCTGACGGCGACGTTCTTCATTGAGCGGCGGAATCGATAATCGAACAACTTTGCCGTCGTTTGACGGGTTCATTCCTAAATTCGCCTGATTTATCGCTTTTTCGATAGCGCCGATTTGGGTTGCGTCCCACGGCTGCACGGTCAGCGTCTGCGGTTCGGGAACGTTGACCGAAGCCATTTGACTGAGCGGCGTCGGAACGCCGTAATAATCGACCATAATGCCGTCAAGCAAACCGACAGTCGCGCGTCCGGTTCGCACATTTGTAATTCTGCGTTTAAAGTCTTCGATAACGGCTTCCATTTTCGGTTTCGTCTCTTTTATTACACTGTCTATACTCATATTTTCCTCTTAAATTTTGCTGTAACTTACTGCAATATAAAATGTTAGTAAATTTTAACCGTCAAAATAAAAAATTCTAAACAGTTACCATCGTTCCGATAGACAAATCGCCGGAAACGGCTTTAAGAATATTGCCGGACTGCTTCATATTAAAAACCATTATCGGCAGATTATTGTCCATACAAAGAGAAATCGACGAAGCGTCCATAACCTTTAACTGTTTCTCCAGAACTTCCTGGTAAGTAATCGTTTCAAAACGTGTGGCTTCGGAGTCCTTCATCGGGTCAGCCGAATAAATTCCGTCAACCTTCGTCGCTTTAAGTATAATGTCCGCTTTTACTTCTAAAGCGCGAAGCGAGGCGGCGGAATCAGTTGTAAAAAAAGGATTTCCCGTTCCGGCGGCGAAAATGACGACGCGACCTTTTTCCAGATGACGAATGGCGCGGCGGCGGATAAACGGCTCGGCAAGTTGCGGAATATCGATAGCCGACATTACGCGCGTAAAAACATCGAGCTTTTCGAGCGCGTCCTGCAAAACGACGGCGTTCATAACCGTCGCCAGCATTCCGATATAATCGGCGCTCGACCTGTCCATATTACCCGCGCTTTTCGACACGCCGCGAAAAATATTGCCGCCGCCGACGACAATCGCGATTTCAACGCCCGTATCGCGCACGTCTTTAATTTCTCCGGCGACGGATTCGGCAACATTCGTGTCGATACCGTAATTTTGCGCGCCCATCAACGCTTCGCCCGAAAGTTTTATCAAAATACGTTTGAAAGCAGGTTTCATAAAAAGTTCAAAGTTCAAAGTTCAAAGTTCAAGGTTGGCTCATTAACTTTGAACTTGAACTTTGAACCGGTGTCTAACCGAGCATTGAAGCGACTTCGCCTGCGAAATCGTCCGATTTCTTTTCGATGCCTTCGCCCATTTTGTAGCGCGTAAAGCGTCGAACAGTAATATTTTCTTTAATCGAAGCGATTTTCTCGGTTACGAGTTCGCCGACGGTTTTACCCGGATCTTTGACGAAAGGCTGGTCGAGCAGAACCGATTCTTCAAAGTATTTGCCGATGCGACCTTCGATAATTTTATTTAAAACATCTTCCGGTTTGTTGGCGTTCTTCGGGTCATTTTTCAATTGCTCAAGTAAAATTTCGCGTTCCTTATCGAGAATGTCCGCCGGAACTTCTTCTCGATTGACGTAACGCGGGTCAACGGCGGCAATGTGCATCGCCACGTCTTTGACCAACTGCTGAAATTCTTCACCGCGCGCGACGAAATCGGTTTCGCAATTTACTTCGACCATTACGCCGACTTTCCCGCCCATATGGATATACGAGCCGACCGCACCTTCAGCTGTAACGCGCCCGCCTTTTTTCGCCGCCGTCGCCATACCTTTTTTGCGCAAAATTTCGACGGCTTGTTCTTCGTTTCCGCCCGCTTCGACCAATGCGTTTTTACAATCACTCACTCCCGCGCCGGTTTTTTGACGCAGAGACATTACCATACTTCCCGTTATTTCTGCCATAGTTCACTCCAAAAAATAATTGATTTTATACTTATAAAAAAGCGTAGCCCGTTAATTAAAATAAACGGAAAAAGGCTACGCTTTCAAAATAAAAATTTATTGTCTAGCTGGCGGCGGCTTCGTTTGTCTCCGGTCCTTTTTCGGCGCTTGCTCCGGTTATATCTTCAGACGAAGCAGCGCCTATGACTGCTTCGTCTGATTCTTCCGCAACCGTTTCGCGCGTTAAAGGATGAGTTTCTTCAGCCGTTTCCCAAGTTTTGTCAGCGACTACCACCGACGGTTCAGCTGTTTCGTCCGTTTGGAAATCAGCGCCCGAATCGGCATCGCCCGTTTGAACGTCCGTCGCAACTCCGCCTTCATTGGCGACTTGCTGACCTTCGAGAATCGCGTCGGCGATACGCGACGCAAAAAGACGAATCGCCCGCAGCGCGTCGTCGTTTCCCGGTATAACCTGCGTAATTCCTTCGGGCGAGCAGTTTGTATCGACAACCGCGACAATCGGAATATTAAGGCGTCCGGCTTCGGCAACCGCAATATCTTCCTTTCGCACGTCGATGATAAAAAGCATATCGGGCAGCCCGTTCATATCTTTGATGCCCGCGAGGTTTCTCATTAAGCCTTCGTGTTGTCGGTCTAACTGAAGACGCTCTTTTTTGGTCAGCATATCGAAACGACCGTCTTCGCGCATCGTTTCGATTTCCTTTAATTTGTTGATTGATTTCTGAACCGTTTGAAAATTCGTCATCAAACCGCCGAGCCATCGATTGTTGATGTAATACTGCCCGCAGCGTTGGGCTTCTTCACGAATTGCGTCCTGCGCCTGTCGTTTCGTGCCGACAAACAGCACTTTCATATTCGGCTTTTCGGTTAGCGCTTCGGTTACGTAACTGAGCGCGTCGCGGAAAAGTTTCTGCGTTTTCTGCAAATCTATAATATAAATGCCGTTGCGCTCGCCGAAAATATATTCTTTCATTTTCGGATTCCAGCGCCGAACCTGATGTCCGAAGTGAACGCCTGCTTCGAGCAGTTCCTTCATTGTTACTGTAGCCAAAATTAAAATCTCCTTAACTTACTTGGTTATTTGTACTCGCCGCCGTTTTGAGGATTCAACCAAAATAAACTGCGGCAATGGTTTATAAAAATGGATAACGGATAATGGAAAATGGATAATTGCAAGAAGTTTTAATTATCCATTATCCGTTATCCATTTTCCATTTAAGTTTATCGTTTCGAGAATTGGAAACGAGCGCGAGCGCCTTTTTGTCCGTATTTTTTACGTTCTTTCTGGCGCGGGTCGCGGGTTACGAATCCGGCTTTTTTCAACGCCGGGCGCAAATCGATATTATATTCCATCAGCGCGCGCGTAATTCCGTGACGAACCGCGCCGGCTTGTCCGGCTGTTCCGCCGCCTAAAACATTAACTAAAATGTCGAATTTGTTTGCCGTGTCGGTAAGCCGAAGCGGTTGATGAATAATCATTCTCAATGCTTCATTGGGAAAATATTCTTCAAAAGGTCGGCGATTGATTTTGATTTCGCCCGTTCCGGGACGCAAATAAACGCGCGCCGTCGAAGTTTTCCTGCGTCCTGTTCCGTAATACTGAATTTCTGCCATATTTTTTAGGTGTCAGGTGTTAGGTGTCAGGTGTCAGATTTTTTTACTAAAACCTATTTCCTAAAACCTATTCTTTATTTTGTTTCGATTTCGATTGTCTGCGGCATTTGCGCGCCGTGTTTGTGGTCGGCGTCGGCGTAAACTTTTAATTTTTTGACCATCGCCTTGCCGAGTTTCGTTTTCGGCAGCATTCCTTTGACGGCGAGTTCGATGATGCGTTCGGGATGTTCGACAAACATATCCTTAACGGATTTTTCGCGCAGACCGCCCGGATAATGCGTGTGGTGGCGATACATTTTCTGGTCGTTTTTTGAACCTTTAAAAACTGCCTGCCGCGCGTTGATAACGACAACGTGGTCGCCCATATCCATAAACGGCGTCCACGCCGGATTGTTTTTGCCTGAAATCATCCGCGCTACTTCGGTAGCCAGACGACCGACGGTTTTGCCCGCCGCATCGACGACATACCATTTACGATTTTCCGCCAAACCTTTTCCGCTGGGAAAATAAGTACTCATAATTGCTCGTGTCTGTGTTGAATTTCCGCTAAAACGCGAACGATAAGAATATCGAAAAATATTTGTGCAGTCAAGTATTGATTGGTTATTTGTAGATAAAACCAAGTTTCGCGCCCGCCGTAACAATTCCGATTATCGTTTTCGCGTCTTCAATTCCGCCGTTTTTTATCATTTCAAACGCTTCGGAAAACGTGAATTTTTCAATCGAAAGAAATTCGTCGTCGTCCAGATTTTGCTTACTCTCGCTCAAATCGGTCGCTAAAAAGACGTGCATTTTCTCGGTCAGAAAACCGGGCGAAACGTAAAATTCGGTGAGCTTTTCAATTTTTCCGGCAACGACGCCGATTTCTTCTTCGACTTCGCGGCGCGCGCCCGCTTCCGGCGACTCGTCTTTATCCAAAGTTCCAGCCGGAATTTCGAGAAGATATTTTTGCGCCGCGTGTCGATATTGTCTGACCAAAGCGATTGTGTTATCGGCGAAAACCGGCACGATTACCGCGCTTCCGTGATGGATGACGATTTCGCGTTTATATTCGCTTGCGCCTTCGCGTATCTCGGCAATCTGCAAATCGAAAATTCTGCCTTCGTAAATTGTTTCGGTTGAAATTACTTTCGGTTTCATATTTTTACGGTTAATTTTGGATTGGCTTTGCCGTCTCATTCAAAAAATCCCGAACCTTTTTCATATCTTCCCAAACTTCGCGCTTTTTCGACGGGTCGCGCAGAATGTAAGCCGGATTAAAAGTCGGCATCAATTGTATGCCGTTGTAATCGACAAATTCGCCGCGCATCTGCGTGATTGATTTTTTGGTGTTTAATAATGCCTTTGTCGGCGTGTTTCCCAACGAAATAATAACTTTCGGTTTTATCGACGCCATTTCACGATGTAGAAAAGGCGTGAAAAATTTCAAAATATCGTTGGTGATTTCGTCGCCCGCCGAAATGTATTTGACGACGTTGGTTAAATAACATTCGTCGCGTTTTAAACCGATTGCCGCCAGAATTTTCGTCAAAAGCTCGCCGACCGGACCCATAAAAGGTTTTTCCGAATCGGCGTCGGGCGCGCCCGGCGATTCGCCGACGATTACAACTTTCGCGTCGGTTTTTCCCGTCCCGAAAATGAAAAATTCAGCGGGAAACAGTATTTTGCCTTTTTGTAAAATTTCCTGATTGATTTCGTCAATTGTTTCGCTGCTTTCGGCGGGCAGCAAATCGAATAAAGTTGGCATATAAAAAACGAAACAAAAAACAAAAAAGAAACAATTTCAATTTGCGCTTGTCCGGCTGAATTTAAGAGTTGCTGCCGCACAAATTGATTTCTTCATCGAACGAAAAAGCGATTTTGTCTGCAAACGGCTGAAAAGGCGAGTCAATAAATGAAGTTTGAAGACAATCATTGAATAAAACTTTTTCACCGGAAATCGTTGCGGAAATTTTATTATTTGCGGCAACAGCGGTTTTCCCCTGTGTTTGATAATCGAAAACGATATTGCAAAAGGCTTTGATGCCGACATCGAGGCGGCTGTCGTCGATAAAGAAATCCGGCGTGTGGTGCGGCGCGGAATCTTTCGGATTCATCCCTTTCGGCATTCCGCCGACCTGAAAGAAAAACGCCGGCGCTTTCAGACGATAATATGAAAAATCTTCCGCGCCCGTTACCCATTCGGTTTCCAATACGTTTGATTTGCCGGCGGATTTCTCCAGCGACGGCAGCATTTGTCTGACTAATTCGGGCGTGTTGTATGTAACCAAAGTTTTAGTTTCGATTGAAACTTCGGCGGTCGCGCCGACGCTTTCGGCTATTTTCCGCGCCGTCAATTTTATTTTTTCGTGCGTCTCTTTCTGCATCTGGTCGTCGAGCGTGCGAATCGTTCCCGCCATCGTCAATTCCTCTGGAATAATATTTTCGCGCACGCCGGCGTTTATTTTGCCGATTGTGATGACGACCGGCGCTTTCGTCAATTCGGATTGACGCGAGACAATCATCTGCAAGCCCTGAACAATCTGGCTTGCCGTCGCAATCGGGTCAACGCCGAGCCACGGATACGCGCCGTGCGTTTGTTTGCCTTTGATTTTAATCGTAAACCAGTCCGCCGCCGCCATCATCGAGCCGGATTTGTATTTTATTTTGCCGATTTCCGTCTGCGCGTTGATGTGTATGCCGAATATCGCGTCGATTTTCGGATTATCCATCACGCCTTCTTTGACCATCAGCGCCGCGCCGCCTTCTTCACCGGCGGGCGCGCCTTCTTCGGCAGGCTGAAAAATGAAAACGACCGTTCCGCGCAATTTGCTTTTCATCTTCGTCAATACTTCCGCCGTTCCTAAAAGCATCGCGACGTGCGTGTCGTGTCCGCAGGCGTGCATCACGCCGACTTGAGCGCCGTTGTATTCGGTTTTTTCCTTTGAAGCAAACGGAATATTGGCTCTTTCCGTAATCGGCAATCCGTCCATATCCGCCCGCAGTCCGATTGTCGGTCCCGGCAAATCGCCTTTCAGAATGCCGACGACGCCGGTTTTGGCAATTTTCGTGCGAACTTCCAAACCGAGCCGCCGCAGATTTTTTTCGACGTATTCGGCGGTTTTAAATTCGCGGTTGCCGAGTTCGGGGTATTGATGCAGATGCCGCCGCCACTCGATGACCTGCGGCAAAACCTTTTCGCTCGCCCGGTTGATTTCCGCGCTCATATCGACGGCGAAAACATTGATTGACGTAACCGAAAAAATAAACAAAGCTGCCAGTATTTTTTTCATTTGATTTTTTATCTGCGAGTTTAATTTAATTTGCGTTTAGAAAGTCGCGCACTTTTTTCATATCTTCCCACGTTTCGCGTTTTTTCGACGGGTCGCGCAAAAGATACGCCGGATGAAACGTCGGCATCACTTTGACGCCGTGATAGTCCTGAAATTCGCCGCGCAGTTTGGTGATGCCGATTTTCGTGTCGAGCAGATTCTGCGTCGCCGTATTTCCCATAACAACGATTATTTTCGGGCGCACGACGGCGATTTCGCGCCACAAAAACGGGCGGCAGGTGTGCGCTTCGGGCAGCGTCGGCGTCCGGTTTCCCGGCGGGCGACAGCGGTTGACGTTGCCGATAAACACATCTTCGCGCTTCATACCGATGCCTTCGATAATTTTATTTAGAAGTTGTCCGGCGCGACCGACAAACGGGCGACCTTCGGCGTCTTCATTCGCGCCGGGCGCTTCGCCGACGAAAATCAGCCGCGCCTTTAAGTTTCCTTCGCTGTGAACGATTTTCGTGCGTCCTTCCCACAGCGGACAACGCGTGCAGTTGCCGATGTCGGCGCGGATTTCTTCGATTGTTTCGGTCGATTCGGGAAGCATTTCGGTCATATCGCCGAACAATGACGGCGCTTTCGCGGTTGGTTTTACAGGCATTTCTTTTTCTCCCGGCTCGTTAATTTGATTTACGGAAAAATTCGGAATCGCCGCGTTTCTTTTCGGCAGCGACGGCAGGCGCGAAAGTTTTGTCGATTCAAGAAGATTACGGCGCGCTTGAATGGCTTCGGTATTAACAGGTTTCGGTCTTTCGGCGGCTGCAATCACCGGCATTTCAGACGGAACGAATCGTTCAAGTTTTTGAGTCGAAATTTCGGTTTTTGATTTTTCCGGTTTAAAGTTCGATTCGGCGACTTCCGGCAAATCTACGGAAAAACTTTCCGCGCCCAGTTCCTGCAAATAAAGAATTTGTTCCTTAACGTCAGCCAATAAATTTGAAAACTCATTCTTCATCCGAATTTTTACCACGATTTTCTTAATTTTATCACTTCGTCCAATATCTTGTCTGCCAAATCTTTTTTAGACATCAATCCGAACTCGATTTTATCATCGTTTCCGCGCCTTAAAATCGTCGCCGCGTTTGTATCGGTGTTAAAGCCCGAACCCTTTTTTGCGACGTCGTTGGCGACAATCAAATCGAGATTCTTCTTAATCATTTTCGCGCGCGCGTGTTCCGCAACATTATTCGTTTCCGCTGCAAAACCAACGACGATAAGATTTTCGTGCCTGTTTTTTGAAACATCCGCCAGAATATCCGCCGTTTTTTCAAGCTCAAGATTAAAAATTTCGTCGTTCTTCTTTATCTTTTCAGCCGCTATATTCTTCGGGCGATAATCGGCAACCGCCGCCGCGCCGATAAAAATCGTCGCGTTACTTAATTCGTTCATCACGGCTTTGTGCATTTCGCGGGCTGAGACGGCACGGATAACGTTTATATTTTCCGGCGGCTCGATTGTCGTTACGCCGCAGACGACCGTTACGACCGCGCCGCGCCGCCGCGCTTTTTCAGCCATGGCAAAACCCATTTTCCCCGACGAATGATTCGAGATAAAACGCACCGGGTCGATTGCTTCGCGCGTTCCGCCGACGGTTATCAAAAAATTTTCGCCTTTAAAGTCCTGAGTTCTGATTCCTGATTCCTGAGTGGTTACTTCATCCTGCGAACTACGGACTAAAATATTTAGAGCTTGCGCGACGATATTTTCAACGTCTTCGAGCTTTCCCGTGCCGACGGTTTTGCAGGCTAATTCGCCGGAAATCGGTTCGACGAAATGAACGCCGTCTTTTTTCAATTGCGCGATGTTTCTCCGCGTCGCCACGTGTTCCCACATCGTTACGTTCATCGCGGGCGCGATTAAAACCGGCGCGGTCGCGGCGAGATACGTCGAAGATAGAAAATCGTCGGCGATACCGCTGGCAAATTTGGCGATGATATTTGCCGTCGCCGGAACGATTACCAGCAAATCAATCTCTTGCGAAAAATTTATATGAGCAATCGGGTCGGGATTTTCCGGCGCGTAATCGTCAACTAAAACGTATTTGTCGGTCAAAGCGCGAAAAGTTAAAGGCTGAACAAATTCGGTCGCGTGTTTCGTCATTGCGACGCGCACTTCACAGCCGGAGTTCTGCAAAAGCCGCAGAACTTCAATCGCCTTATACGCCGCAATTCCGCCCGCAACGCCCAGACCGATACGATATTTTTTATTTTCCGTCATAGTTTTCAAACAAAATGTAACACCTGGGCGAAAGCCTTGCAAAATCTTTTATAAAACTTAAAAATTACTGTGTTAAAATTCAAATATAAATTAAGTTTCGCTCGCCGATTAAATGACTGAAGAACATCGAACAAACCAGCCGAATCTTTTCGATTTGAACACGGAAAACGTAGAAATCGAAAAAGTTTTGCTTTACGCGCTCGGCGAGTTTCAATCGCGCGGCAAAATATTGGCGGCGCGCCAACTTCCGCTCGACCGTCTGCGCGGAGCTTTCAAACGAGCCGCCGAAAAGTTTGAAATCGAAGAATTCTCCGACGAATCGATTGCCGGAAATCTGGAAAACTTAGGCGCGAAAATTGTTAAGGTTCAGAGTTTCGTCGCCAAGCATCCGTTTCGTGTAACCGTTTCGCCGGAATTAGCTGAACGGGCGCGCGTCGCTTACCGGAAATTAACTGAAAATGATTAAGGAAAAAACCACGCTCGAAAACGCCGATTTGTGGCGATACGTCGAAAAACACAAATCGCCAATCGAAAAATCCTTACGCGAACATCTGCCGCGCGCGCCGCCGCAGATTGAAACCGAATTTAACGAAGCCGCTCGATACGCTTTGTTTTCGGGCGGCAAACGTCTGCGCCCGGTTTTGACTTTGCTCGGCGCGGAGCTTTTCGGCGGAAAGACGGAAAACGTGATGCCTTTGGCGGCGGCGGTCGAATTTATTCATACGAGTTCTTTGATTTTCGACGATTTGCCGTGTATGGACGATTCAAACGAGCGGCGCGGAAACGCATCCTTGCACGCGCAGTTCGGCGAAGGTCTGGCGGTTCTGGTCGCCGTCGCTTTTTTGAACGTCTCATATTCGCTCGTCTTTGTTAATCAAGAAATTCCGCGTGAATGCGCGATACGGGCGCACGCCGAAATCGTCGAATGCGTCGGTGCTTCGGGAATGGTCGGCGGGCAATCAATCGATTTGGCGCTGGCGAAAGGCGCGGGCGCGAATGTCGGTTCGGGTTATGAATCCGAATCAATCAGAAATTTGAAAACCTCCGCGCTGATGCGACTTTCGCTGCGCGTCGGCGCGATTTTGGCGGGCGCGGGCGAAGCGGAACTCGCACCGTTATCGCGTTTCGCCGAACTCTTGGGCAACGCTTACCAACTCGGAGACGATTTAATCGATTTGCGGGAAGACGGCGAAATTTTCGGCGAAAATAAAACCTTTGCTATCAATCAAGGTCAAACAAATGCGCGTATGCATCTGCATAATTTAACAGAACGAGCGAAATTTATTCTTACTGATAATTTTCAACATTCTGAAGCGCGCGGTTGTTTGATTCAATTGACAGATTATCTGGCGGAAAGAAAGGCGTAAAGTAAAAGGTAAAAGGTAAAAGTAAACACATATAGATGTCTATAGAAATCGAAAATGCTTATAAATACTGCGAAAGCGTTACGAAAAAGCACGCCAAAAGTTTTTATTTCGCCGCCAAATTTCTGCCGAAACAGAAGCAAAAACCGATTTACGCGCTTTACGCTTTGTGCCGCAGCGTTGACGACGAGGTTGACGAAGCGGAAGTTTCAAGCGAAGCCGACGCGGTTAAAGCGGTTGAACTGTGGAAAGAAAAATTGAATGAGATTTATCTAGGTGAAAATAAAACTGAAAATCAAACGACCGACGAACAAAATCTAGTTCTCGTCGCCTGGCAAAATCTACTGCAAACTTACAAAATCCCGCAAAATCTGCCGCTCGAATTGATGAAAGGCGTCGTCTCGGACACGCACGTTAAACGCTACGAAACTTTTGAAGAGCTTTATGTTTATTGCTGGCGCGTCGCTTCGACCGTCGGTTTGATGTCGTCGGAAATTTTCGGTTATGAAAAACCGGAAACTCTCGATTACGCCGAAGCGTTGGGAATAGCGATGCAGTTGACCAATATTTTGCGCGACGTAAAAGAAGACGCGGCAATGGGAAGAATTTACCTGCCGCGGGAAGATTTGAGAAGATTTAATGTTTCGGAAGAACAGATTTTTGCCGGTGAAATCAATCGAAATTTTGCCGAATTGATTAAATTTCAAGTAGAAAGAGCGCGCAATTATTACGCTGAATCTTATAAGGGAATCGCGCTGCTCGAAAAAGACACGCGCTTTACGGTTCTTCTCGCTTTAAGAATTTACTCGCGTATTTTAGGCGAAATCGAACGGCAGAATTACGACGTTTTTCAAAAACGCGCGCATACGAGTTTTCGACAAAAAGTTTTCTCGATTCCGAAAATCTGGCTCGAAGCTAGAAATTTCTGATTTTTTCGCGGTTTGTGCTAATCTGTTTTAAATTCTTTCTAAAACTTCACAGAGTAAAATAATGAAAAAAATATTGTCGTTTCTTCTGATTGCGATATTTATACAGCTTCCGATTTCGGCGCAAAAGGGAAGTTTTGCCGAAATCAAACAGCTTCAGTCGCCGCAAACGCCGAAACTCGGATTTATGATTCACGGCGGCGCGGGCGTTATCCGGCGCGGCGATTTGTCGCCGGAAAGGGAAAAGGAATATCGCGCCAAATTAGAAGAAGCCGTTCTCGCCGGTTACAAAGCATTGCAAAGCGGCAAAAGCGGACTTGACGCGATTCAGGCGGCGATAAATCTGATGGAAGATTCGCCGCTGTTTAACGCCGGAAAAGGCGCGGTTTTTACCGCCGATGGGAAAAACGAACTCGACGCCGCGATTATGGAAGGCAAAACGATGAAAGCGGGCGCGGTCGCCGGTTTGCGGCGCGTCAAAAATCCAATCAATTTAGCCCGCGCCGTGATGGAAAAATCGCCGCACGTAATGATGACTGGCGAAGGCGCGGAACAATTCGCCAAAGAGCAGAATATCGAACTGGTTGACGAAAAATATTTTTTCACGCAGCCGCGCTGGGATTCGCTGCAAAAAATAATCAAGCAGGAAGAAGAAAAAGCCAAAGCCGCCAAAGCGGGAAAAAAAGTTTCCGGCGTCGATTTGCTCGAAGAGCCGCAAAATAAATTTGGCACGGTCGGCGCGGTCGCGCTCGATAAAGACGGCAATCTCGCGGCGGGAACTTCTACGGGCGGAATGACTTACAAAAAATTCGGGCGCGTCGGCGACGTGCCTATCATCGGCGCGGGAACTTTTGCCGACAACAAAACCTGCGCGGTTTCGGCGACCGGCTGGGGCGAATTTTTTATCCGTCTCGGCGTGGCGCGCGATATTTCGGCGATGATGGAATATAACGGCGTGCCGATTCAGCAAGCCGCCGATAAAGTCATCAAGGAAAAATTGCAGAATATGGGCGGCGACGGCGGCATTATCGCCATCGACCGATTCGGCAATATGGCGGTTTCGTTTAATTCCGAAGGAATGTATCGGGCTTACATCGACCAAAACGGCAAGCCGGTTGTCGAGATTTATAAAAATTAGTAAAAGTTGTCAGTAAAACGAAAAAAGCGTCAAGGTTTAAACAAACCCTGACGCTTTTTCTTTGCGGTAAATTTAACCTAAATCATATCGCCTTCTTTGGAATTTTCGTCGAGTTCAAAACGGTTGCGGTCGCGCTTTTCCATTTTCTCCAAAAGGTCGAGCGGTTCGTTGTCCTGAAAATCGATGCCGTAGGCGTGGGCGTTTTCTTCGACATTCGACTGGTCGGGCGTCGGATTATGCCCGGCAAACGCTTCAGCGCCGGTCGAATTTACTTCTTCCCAGCTGGCGTCGATGTCGCCGCCCGAATCCGCCGGACTCGAAGAATTATGCTCGCGCAGCCGGTCGAGCAGTTCATTCGGCGCTTGCGGCGCGTGGGCGATTTCTTCGTTGATAAATTCGGTCATCGCTTCGTCGGTTACAGTTTCCTTTTCGTAAAATTCCAAATCTTTTCCGGTCATAGATTTTCACCTTTTTCCTGTATTTAATTTTCGACAATAAAAGAAGAATAACACATTGCCCGAAGCAAATAAAAATTTTCAGACGCTCAAATAAAAACGACCGTCTGCGACGACGGAATTTCAAAACGGCGGCGACAGCGGTTGTTTTTGCACATCAACTGGTCATCGACGCGTACCATATAATCGCGCGATTTTTGATAACGCGAGCGGTCGTTTTCGTTTAAATGGCGCGGCGCGTTTTTCTTTTTCGTTCGCTTGAGCCACATCACTTCGTAATCGCCGCGCTCGCGGCAAAACGGGCAGGAATAATTCGCGGTTTTGGTTTCGCGTCTTTCGTCAAAAATATCTTGTTCGTTCATAAATCTTAATGAGTTTATCGAGTTTATAGAGTAGAGAGTTTACAAAGTGAAAGGAACTTTTCTTTTACTCTGTAAACTCTACAAACTCGATAAAGTCTATAAACTCAGTTTCCGTAAATACTCGAAGCTGAAAATTCCCGTTTCGTGTCCGTCGGAGAAATGAAAATTCAGCGCGTAGCGTCCGACGACAGTTATGCGCGAAAAACTTAAATCGTCGGCAACGGCTTCGTCTTTCAACATTTTCTCGCCCGTCCATTCGTTGACGCATCCGGCGCACGGACACACGCGCCGCAGTTGCGCGGCGTTATATTTGCTTTCCGTGTCATTCGACCAATTGATGGAAATTTCCGAATCGTTTTCTTCGATTACCCGCGTCGGTTCAATCATTTATTTAATACTCGATTCGACATCGCGGGCGGTTACGTCGTAATGCGAAGCGTTATAAATTGATTTTCCGGCTTTTATAACGATTGCCTGCGGTGATTCGTGCCGGATTCCGGTACGCTCGGCAATTTGGGTTGAAAGAGCGCGCGAATGCTGGACGACGATTAAGTGAACGTCGGCGTCGGCGTTTGAAATTTCCTGGTAAACACCCGAACTGATTGGACACGTCAGGCTGTGTTTAAATAAAACAATCGGTTTTTCGTTCGACTGCTCAAACAATCGATCTAATTCTTCGCTGGAATCGACTTCGATAAAATTTGCTTTCATAAAATTGATTATAACTGCCCGCGCCTCGAAAAGCATTCGGCGGGCATCGATTCGACAATTTCCCACGCCGATTCGGTTTTAAGCAATTTGCTCATCAGGGAAGCGTGAACCGAATGACCGCTTCGTTCGGCGCGCAGTTTTCCTAAAATCGGCATTCCGAGAAGCGCGAAATCGCCGATAATGTCGAGAATTTTGTGGCGGACAAATTCGTCGGGAAAGCGCAAAGGTTTTTCGTTGAGCATTCCGGTTTCGGTTAAAACGACGGCGTTGTCGAGCGAGCCGCCGAGCGCGAGATTGGCGCGTCGCAGCATCTCTATTTCCCGCGTAAAACCGAACGTGCGCGCCGAACCGATTTCGCGTCCGAAAGAGTCGTCCGAAAGCGTGAAATTAAAAGTCTGGGTTTTGATAAAAGGATGCGGAAAATCAATCAGACACTCGATTTCGTAATTGTCGGCTGGTTGGACCGACATTTTCCGGTCGCCCTGCACAAATTCAACTTTTTCCAAAATCTTCAAAAACCGCCGCGGCGCATTCTGTTCGACGATTCCGGCAATTTCAATCAACTCGATAAAATTTTCGCTCGAACCGTCCATAATCGGAATTTCGATGTTGTCGAGTTCGATAAAACAATTGTCGACATTTAAGCCGCGCAGCGCCGAAAGCAGATGTTCGCAGGTCGATAAAACGACGCCTTTGCGCAAAAGCGTCGTCGCGTAGCTGCAATGCGAAATGTATTCGACCGACGCGGGCAGCTCGAAATTGTCCAAATCCGTGCGGACGAAAATATAGCCGGTGTTTTCCGGCGCGGGCTTCAGTGTCAAATTGACCGGGACGCCCGTGTGCAGTCCGATTCCGCTGATTTCGATTTCTCGGGAAATTGTCGTTTGATTCGGCATAAAGTAAAAAACATTCAGCAATGAACGTGCCGTTTATAAATATTTTACGGCGGCCCGGCAATCACTGTATAGACAAATTTTTCCGCTAAAAAATTGTGGCGGATTACCGACAAAGTTATAAAAAATTGTGGCAAATTTAGTGTAAACGATTAAATAAATGAAGCCTGTGCGTAATTCATTTTTGTTAAAAATTATCATTGTTAGGTTTAGAGGCGGGCAGTAGCCCGCCTTCCGTTGATGTCCGCGAATAGCGGGCAGCAGCCCGTTTCTAAACCATTGATATTATTGATATTTAATTATGCACACCCTTCAAATAAATATGAATTTGATTTCAATTACGCTAAAGGCTAACCTAGAACAAAATCAATTTTATTTAATAGATATGGCAATAAGAACAGCAGGCATCAGAACTGATAAATCAACCAGAATCAAAGTCGAAAATCAATCGACGCTTCCTTTGCCGAAAGGCGCGGAAGAAAATATTCAAAACATTATTTC
>JALZOE010000002.1:0-2075 GCA_030857325.1 Acidobacteriota bacterium | reverse complement strand
TGGAAAAACTCCGGCTCGTTGATTTTATCAAGCATCCGCAGTTGAAAAATATGAGCGTGCCGGTCAAAGGCGACCTTCCCGGACTTTATCATCCGCGCACTCAAAATCAAGGCGCGTGGCTCGAAGTTTCGGCGGGCGCGCTGCTCCAGCCGACCGAAAAATTCGTTAAACGCTGGATGGCGAAATCTTCATTCAAAAGCAATCTCGCCGGTCTGATTTTCTCGCTCGTCGGGCAGCATTATTATTTAACTCTGCGTCATTCGGTCAAAAAGACAAACCTCGAACCGCAGATTCGCCAATACGCTCAAAAAAATTTGAAAGACTGGAGCGAAAAACAGTCGGAGACGAGCAAACGCGCCAAATTTTTCAAACCGCTGCGCCCGTATATGGAAAAATGGGCGAAATGGCTCAATAAAAAAGCGGCGAACGCGCAGAAAAAAGGCTGAATTTTCACCTCGAAAATTTCTTTTTTATCACACGGTTTCGGAAAAATCGGTTGTCTGAATCGCCGAAATTTCGAGAAAAGCATTTGCGGATTCGACGAAAGAAACCGGCAAATGGCTTGCGGTTGAAATAAAGCGGGTTGAAAAATTTGCAAAACCTGTTACTTTAGACGAAATTAAAGCGCGTAAAGATTTGCGGAATATCGCGTTGATAAAACAATCGCGTCTTTCGGTAATGCCTTTGACACAAGTCGAATTTGAAACGATTGTAAATTTAGCGAAAAAGTAAAACAGCCGCGGAGCGCGTCGAAAATATAAATAGAAAACCAGAGCGGAAAAGCAAAAACATTCGCGTTTGTCGTTGTAGTCCGTGCTTTTATTTTTCTCGCTCCGTATTCTTCTGTGGCAAAATAAAAAATATGTTAAAAGAAGCCGTTGCACATTATCATAAACTTTTGGAAGATGCCGAATTAGCCGAATCGTCGCGCCGCCAATTAAGCGAAGGTTTGGAAAACGCCCGATTGATTTTCGGCGGTCGTCCGCTTTCGCCGTATCTGCGCCCGCATTTTGTAACCGAAGACGATTGGGCGAGAGTCGTAAAAATCTGTGAACTCATCTGGAATACCTTGCAAAAAGTAAAGGACGCGGCGGTCGAATCCGACGAAATTTTGAGCGAACTCGGCGTAACCGAAATCGAGCGCGAGCTTGTCGCCATCGACCCGAAATACAAACAGGTTTCGCCGACGGCACGACTCGATTCTTTTTTAACCGAAAACTCTTATTCTTTCGTCGAGTTAAACGGCGAAAGTCCGGCGGGCATCGCTTTTGCCGATTCGGCGACGGAAATTTTCCAAACTCTGCCGGTGATGAAAAAATTTGCCGAAAAATACGACGTGCGCGGCTTTGAAGGCAGACCGAAACTGCTCCGGGTTCTGCTCGACGCTTACGAAGAATTTCTCGGTCGCAAACCGGAAAAAAATCCGGTTATCGCCATTGTCGATTTAAAGGATTTGCCGACGATTAAGGAATTTGAACTTTTTAAGGATTATTTTGAATCGAACGGCTACGACTCGATTATCTGCTCGCCCGACGAACTCGAATTTGACGGTAAACATTTAATTTACAAAGACGTAAACATCGATATTGTCTATAAACGTCTGCTCGTCAACGAATATCTGCCGATTATCGATTCCGCGCCGGCATTGCTCGAAGCGTATCGGGCGGGCGCGGTTTGTATGGTCAACAATTTCCGCTCGAAGCTCGTCCACAAAAAAGCGATTTTCGCCGTTTTGACCAACGAAAAATACGCGCATTTATTCGACGAAAACGAACGCGAAGCAATCAAAGCGCACATTCCCTGGACGCGAGTTTTCCGCGATGAAAACACCGAATATCAGGGACAGGCGATAAATCTGGTAAATTTCACTGAGCAAAATTCCGACAAACTCGTTCTCAAACCGAACGACGATTACGGCGGACACGGAATTTACATCGGCTGGAACTCGACCGAAAACGAATGGAGCGAAGCGATAAAAATCGCGCTCGCCGACGGCGATTATCTGGTTCAGGAACGCGTCCAGACTTCAAAGGAAATTTTCCCGTCGATTGAAGCCGGAACGATTCAAATGATTG
>JALZOE010000419.1 GCA_030857325.1 Acidobacteriota bacterium | reverse complement strand
TTCAAAAACATCGTCTTCGGATTTGCCTTCGACCGAATAATCTAAAATTGTGCCGATGTGCGCTTTGCCCAATTGATTAACCGTCGCCTGACATTCCTCAATCGTCTCGCCGCCGCAAAACTGCGAAAAAATCGTCTTTTTAACTACTTTTCTGACGGGAAGTTTCAACCGAAAGGCAAGCTCGGTCAATTTTGTGCCGATGCCGGTTAAAAGCGGCGAGTTTATCAGCCGAAACATTTGATATTTTTTCTGCAAATCCTGATTCGATTTGTCGGAAAACGCCGTTGCCGTGTCTTCAAAATTCAGTTTGTAATCGTTCATTATTTATTTCTTCAATAAAATCGAGCGCCTCGCGGGAAAATTCGATACGGTCGTAAATCTCGGTCAGTTTTATGGAGCATTCGATTGATTCGATGTTCAAAGTTTTGTCTAAACCAAAATGAATAAACAACTTCCAGCTTTCGCCCGTCTGCCTGATAAAATGTTCGACCATCGGTTTGTCCTGCGAAACCAGAACGTAATCGGTCAGCATCGGATTAAACATTCGGTAGCGCTGGAACTTATTGTTGCGGTCAAAAACCTCTGTCGATTCGGACAACACTTCGACAATAACTTTCGGATTCAGAATAATATCTTTGTGTTCGTCGTGATATTCGACTTGCCCGCAAACGACGACCAAATCGGGATACGAAAACATTCCCTTTTTCGATTCTCCGATTTTAAGTGCAAACCCGCCGCTTTTTATTTTCGCGTCTTTTACTCGCGCCTGACAATCTTTGCCTTTTAATTGCAGGTAGAATTCTCCCGAAAGATTCGCGCTGACAATTCCGTGATTATCATTTTCGCCCGCCATCTGAACGATTTCGCCGTCGATATATTCGTGGCGTTCGTCCGCCGCGCGTTCGAGATGCAAATATTCGTCAACCGTAAATTTTCGATTTGTTCTTTTCTTTAATTTTGCCAACGCCATAAATATTATTTTACAACAAATCCAATTAAAACAGACGCGATTTTGTTTCTTTACGGCTTTTGCTTTATCATTTTTGTTTCGCCCGTTTTCAATTAAAAAAATATATGAGCAAAGGACTGCCGACACGCTCGGAAAATTATTCCGAGTGGTATAACGAACTTGTAAAGCGCGCCGATTTAGCGGAAAATTCCGCCGTCAAGGGCTGTATGGTTATCAAGCCTTACGGTTTCAGCATTTGGGAAAAAATGCAGCGTGCGCTCGACGATATGTTTAAAGAGACAGGTCATCAGAACGCCTATTTTCCGCTGTTCGTGCCGAAATCCTTTCTCGAAAAAGAAGAAGAACACGCCGAAGGTTTCGCCAAAGAATGCGCCGTTGTAACTCACTATCGCCTGAAAAAAAATCCCGACGGCAAAGGCTTAATCGTTGACCCGGAAGCGAAATTGACCGAAGAATTAATCGTGCGTCCAACCTCTGAAGCGATTATCTGGAACACTTACAAAGGCTGGATTCAGTCGTGGCGCGATTTGCCATTATTAATCAATCAATGGGCGAACGTCGTACGCTGGGAAATGCGAACGCGCCTGTTTTTGCGAACCGCCGAATTTCTCTGGCAGGAAGGACACACGGCGCACGCGACGAGCGACGAAGCCGTCGAAGAAACCAATAAAATGCTCGGCGTTTACGCGACTTTCGCCGAAGAATGGATGGCGATGCCCGTAATAAAAGGCGCAAAGACGCCGAACGAGCGATTCGCGGGCGCGATAGATACTTTGTGTATCGAAGCGCTGATGCAGGACGGAAAAGCTCTGCAAGCCGGAACGTCGCATTTTTTGGGACAGAATTTCGCAAAATCTTTTGACGTGAAATTTGTTAATAAAGAAAATCAACTCGAATTTGCGTGGGCAACGTCGTGGGGCGTGTCCACGCGTTTGATGGGCGCTCTAATTATGGCGCATTCGGACGACAAGGGTTTAATTCTACCGCCGAAATTAGCGCCGATTCAAGTCGTCATCGTCCCGATTTACAAATCGCCCGAAGATTTGGCGAAAATTTCCGAAGCCGTCAATCCGATTTTTGAAGGGCTGAAAGCCGCCGGTATTTCGGTTAAATACGACGACAACGACAACCAGCGTTCCGGCTGGAAATTTGCCGAATATGAACTCAAAGGCGTTCCCGTGCGTTTGGGAATCGGTTTGCGGGATTTGGAAAACGGCGTAATCGAAGTTGCGCGCCGCGACACTCTAACCAAAGAATCAAAGCCGATCGAAAGAATTGCCGAACACGTCAAAAATCTGCTCAAAGAAATTCAAACGAGCATTTACCAAAAAGCGTTAAATTTCCGCCGCGAAAACACTTTCCGCGTCGATAGTTGGGAAGATTTCAAAACGCAAATCGAAAAAGGCGGCTTCATCCTCGCGCATTGGGACGGAACGCCCGAAACCGAAGAAGCTATTAAAACCGAAACCAAAGCGACGATTCGCTGCATTCCATTTGACGAAGCGGAAGAATCGGGCGCGGACGTTTTTTCGGGCAAGCCTTCAAAACAACGAGTCGTTTTCGCGCGGGCTTATTAACTTCCATCTTCCGCAATTGCAGGCGGCACAAACGGCAAAAGATTGATATTAAGAATATGCGCGACAAAATATCTTTCTTGCGTAAAAAGCGCGTGAAGTGCTTCCGTGTCCCGCGCCTTTCGTTCGTGGCTGAACTAAAACACCGATTTTACCCGTTAAAGTCTGAAAACCTTTTGTTAAAATCGTTTCCTGAATCAGATTGTAATCGACTTTTACTTGCTCGAAAACCAAAGGATTATTTAAATCAAAGGTTGCGACGGCGTGAAGTAAGGACGAAGTTTCGGCTTTGCTTTCAAAAACCCGACTGACTACAACCATTTTTTGAAGTTTGTTGAAAACGTGGCTTTCTTCAAATTCTTTAGCGGCAACTTCAATCGCGTCAATCATCGTAATTGCCATTGTCTCCTTAACAACAAGCTTGCCTTTACGATTTAACTTTAATGGAACAACCTTCAACTCCCAAGAACCGAAATTTGGCGAGCGCGACGAATTAAGCGGCAAACCGAGATGTCTTTCGATAACGTGTCCAGCCCAGCCTTTATTGATTTTGTCGCCTTTCCAAACCGTTACGCCGTATTTATCTGCAATCGGGCGCAAATCAACGCCGACTAATTCTTCAATTTTTAAGATAGCCTCAATTCTGTGCATTTTGTTTAGTAATTTGTAATTAAAAGTTCCGTGATTTGCCCGCGTTTTGCGCCGTTTGAGTTAATTGCGCGACTTGCTTTTACTCTCTCAATCCGAAAACCTTTGTAGAGTTCTTCAAAAAATTCGTCGTC
>JALZOE010000418.1 GCA_030857325.1 Acidobacteriota bacterium | reverse complement strand
ATACAGTCGCCGCGATGCCGACGGAAAATGCGCCAATCGCCGCCGAACAGCAGCCGACAGCGGACGTTAATGCTGCCGATTCCGCTAATCGCGCCGCCGAAAACGCGGTTGCCGAAACGCAGCAGACACCTGTGTTGACGGCGCAAATCGACGTTTCGACGCCGACGGAAAATAATGTTTCTTCAGCCGCCGCGCCGCGCGACGACTCGACCTTTGTTATACCGAACGATACCGAGTTGATAGTCGAATTGGTTGACGATATAACCACGCAGCGCAGCCGCGAAGGCGATAAATTTCAGGCGCGCGTCGTTTCGCCGTCCGAGATGAACGGCGCGATTATCGAAGGCAGAATTTCCAAAATTCAAAGACCGGGCAGAATCAAACGCCGCGCCGAAATGCTTTTATCGTTCGACCGCATTGTGCTTTCAAACAATCGCTGGAGCAATTTCAACGCGATTGTTACCGAAGTTTTGCCCATCAAAGGCGATAACGTCAAGCGCGTCGATGCCGAAGGCACGGTCGAAGGCAGAAGCTCGGTCAAAGACGATTCGGTTAAAGTCGGCGCGTCAACCGGAACGGGAATAGTTATCGGCGCAATCGCCGGCGGTCCGGTCGGCGCGGCGGTCGGCGCGGGCGTCGGCGCGGCTTTCGGCGTTGGCGCGGTCGTCATCGAGCGCGGAAAAGACATTCGGCTCAACAAAAATCAGCAGCTTCGCATCAAAACCGCTTACGAAACGCAGATTAGATAATTACGAATTTACGAATTGCGAATTAAAAGAAAAATTTATTTATTCGTAATTTGAAATTACCGATTGTTTGATTGTTTACCTAATTTATCCGCAAAGCGAGCAGATTTTTCCATTCTCCTCTGGAATAATTTGTTTGCTTTGCGGTAATCTTTTTTGTGATGACGATTGCTTTACTGACCGATTTCGGAACTGGCGATTATTTTGTCGGCGCGATGAAAGGCGCGATTCTGTCGATTTGCGAGACGGCGCGAATTATCGACATCACGCACGAAATCGAGCCGCAAAACATTGCTTCGGCGAGTTTTACGCTGCGCGCCTGTTACAAAAATTTTCCGCAAAAAACAATCTTCGTCGCGGTCGTTGACCCCGGCGTCGGTTCGGACAGACGCGCGATTTTAGTCGAGACGAAAGATTATTTTTTCGTCTCGCCCGACAACGGTTTATTGAGTTTTGTTTTTAACGAAACGACGGATTTTCGAGTTTTTGAATTGACCGATAAAAAATATTTTGCCGAAAACGTCAGCCAAACTTTTCATGGGCGCGACGTTTTCGCGCCCGTCGCCGCGCATCTGGCAAACGGTGTTAAAACAAATGAGTTCGGCGGGCAAATAACTGATTTTATTCGCTTGGAAGAAAAGATTCCGCGAAAAACCGCCGATAAAAAAATCGAAGGCGAAATCGTTTATATCGACCGTTTCGGCAATTTGATTACTAATCTGAGAAAGAAAAATTTGCCGGGAGATTTTTGTTTGGAAATTAACGGAAAAGAAATTGAAAAGTTGATGGCGTATTTTGCCGAAGCCGAAAAAAGCGAAATTTTTATGATTTTCGGCAGTGCCGGATTTTTGGAAATCGTCGCTTTTCGGGATTCGGCGGAAAATTTACTAAGCGCGAAAATCGGCGACGCGGTTTTTGCCGTCGAAACAAATTAAAAGCCTTTGCTTGTAAGTTCAAAGCCGTTTTGCTAAATTCAAAATAACGAATTAATTTAACTTTTTAAGGAATAAATCTAATGAACACAGCAAAAGAATCGACCGCCGCGGCTGCCGGACTTCGCGGAGTGGTTGCCGCGCAAAGCTCAATCGGCGACGTGAACGGCGAACAGGGAATTCTTATTTATCAGGGTTACGACATTCACGATTTAGCCGAAAATTCGACGTTTGAAGAAGTTATTTATTTGCTCTGGAACGGCAGGCTTCCTAAAAAGGACGAACTCGAAGATTTGAAAAAACAGTTTCAGGCGAACAGCGAAATTCCGTCGGAAGTTCTGGAAATGATGCGCTCCTTTCCGAAAGACGCCAATCCGATGGACGTTTTGCGGACGAGCGTTTCGGCGCTTGGTTTTTATGACAAAAACGGACACGCAACCGACCGCGAAACTGCCGTCCGCACGGCAGTTAAACTGACGGCGCAAATCGGAACGCTCGTCGCCGCGTGGGAACGCGTTCGCACCGGACAAGAAGTGATTGCGCCGGACAAATCCCTGAGCATCGCCGAAAACTTTTTGTATATGTTTCAAGGCAAAAAGCCCGAAGCGGACGAAGCCCGTATTTTCGATGTCGCCTTGATTCTGCACGCCGACCACGAACTTAACGCTTCGACCTTTACGACGCGCGTGATTGCCGGAACGCTCGCCGACATTTACGGCGCGGTTACGGGCGGCATCGCCGCGCTCGCAGGTCCCTTGCACGGCGGCGCGAACACGAACGTGATGAAAATGCTCAAGGAAATCGGCAGCGAAGACCAAATTGATTCGTGGCTCAATAAGGCACTGGACGAAAAACGCAAGATTATGGGCATCGGACACGCCGTCTATAAAACCGAAGACCCGCGCGCTACCTGGCTTCGCAAATTCTCGAAACAATTGGGTGAAAAGAAGGGCGATTTGAGCTGGTTCAATATGTCGCAGACGATTGAAAAGGCGATGCTCGATAAAAAAGGAATGTATCCGAACGTCGATTTTTATTCGGCTTCGGCGTATTACCTGATGGACATTCCGCTCGACCAATACACGCCGATTTTCGCCGTCTCGCGCGTCTCCGGCTGGACGGGACACATTTTAGAACAATACGGCAACAACAAATTGATTCGCCCGCGCGCCGAATACATCGGCGAGCGCGATTTGAAATACGCTCCGATTGCGGGAAGATAAATTAGAAGTCAGCAGTCAGCAGCCAGTAGCCAGTAGAAATTTCTGCTGGCTATTGTTTTATAAAATATAAACAAAAAACTCAAAAAAGCGTAAAATAAAACAGAAATTCATTTCAATCAAAATTTGCAGGAGTTTAGAAAAATGAAAAATCTGTTTTTCGTGTTTGCCCTGTTGACGGGAATTATAGTTACCATTGGAAACACCGTTATTATTGCCCAAAACGATATGATTAAACCGCCTGTTGCGAAAAAAGAAACGCGCGTTACGAAGATTAACGGCGTCGAGCTGAAGGACGATTATTTCTGGCTGCGAAGCGGGAAAGACCAGAAAACCGGCAAAATTAAACCGGAAGTCGAAGAATATTTGAACGCCGAAAACGCTTATACCGAAGCGGTGATGAAGCCGACCGCCGATTTGCAGAAAAC
>JALZOE010000417.1 GCA_030857325.1 Acidobacteriota bacterium | reverse complement strand
GACAATTAGCCAACGAGCCGAATATTCACAAAGCGGCGAAAAAGATTATGAGTTTCGGACCGAAAGCCGTCGTCATCAAACGCGGCGAATACGGCGCGGCTTTATTTACCAAAGATAATTATTTTGCGATTCCGGCTTTTCCGCTCGAATCGGTTTTCGATCCGACGGGCGCGGGCGACACGTTTGCGGGCGGTTTTATGGGTTATCTCGCCTCGCAGGTTGAAATTACCGACGACGCGCTGCGCCGCGCGATGGTTTACGGAACGGTGATGGCTTCGTTTAACGTCGAAGAATTCGGAACGGAAAGGGTTGACCGACTGACGCAGAAAGAAATCAACGAGCGTTTTCGCCATTTCAAGCGAATCACGCATTTTGAAGAAATTCCGTTCGAGCGCGCTTCGTCGGCAAGCTAATCGAAAAAGGGCGAATTTTATAAATACTATCTTTCGATTTTGCCGAATGAAAGTTACAAGACGAGCGGGAAAAATTCGGAACAGCCGGTAGATGAAAGATGACAATTGATAGATTTTTATCTCTCATTTATTATTTATCAGTTGTCATCTGTTCCGAATTTTACCGCCTTATATAGATTCTCGAAAAAACCGTGTTTTGTTATTTCTGACTGCAAACTTATTTTTCGAGTTTGATTTGCTCGCTCAAGCGCGCGATTTTCATTCCTTCTCGAACAATTGTTCGACAGGCGAGTTTCGGTTTTTCCTTTTCAGCGCCTTCGAGCCAAATCTGACAGTTGGCGCAGTTGCCGTTCCAGCAGAATTCGCCGTAGGAAATTGTTTCCAGACTTAAAAATTGGAAACACCGCAGCAGATTATTATTTTCGGGAACTTTGACCGTTTCGCCCAGAATTTTAATTTCGACAAGTTTTTTAAACGGCTCGAAAAAATCTGAATCAAACATTTGTTATTTATTATTTATCATTTGCCGAATGTCAAACATCGGGTTTTGACTGTGATTTAATAACTGATAAACTGTTTTTTTCGCAAAAGGGAGAATCAACGAAATGTCTTTAGTAATATACAGCAAACCGGGCTGCCCGTATTGCCGGAAAGCACGCGATTATTATAACGAAAACAACGTCGAGTTTGTCGAATACAACGCGGAAGACGATTTGCAGAGAAAAAAGGAAATGCTCGAATTTTCGGGCGGCGATTTGGTTGTGCCGTGTATTGTCGAAAACGGCGAATACATTCAATCCGGCTGGGGCGCGCCGTTGCGCGGATGAACGGTTACACCCAAATAACCGGCAGTTTGCCGACGCTCGATTTTGGATTTTAGATTTTGGATTTTGGATTGATTACTTTATTACAATGGTGTTTCATTCCAAAATTATTTATCGTTACGCGTAAACTTTTCTATTACGCCGGCAAAATATAAAATACTTTCCGGCAATCCAAAATCCGAAATCCGAAATCTAAAATCTGAATGATTGGCTCGAACATAAATCAATACAAAATCCTCGAAAAAATCGGCGCGGGCGGTCAGGGAACGGTTTATAAGGCGCTCGATACGAAGCTCGACCGCACCGCCGTTATTAAAGTTCTGCCGCCGGAACTGACCGCAAAAACCGCAAATTTTCGCCGTTTTGAACGCGAAGCGCAGCTCTGCTCGCAGCTCGACCATCCAAACGTCTGCACGATTTTCGACTTTCATCAGGCGGACGGCGTTTATTATATTGCGATGCAGTATATAAAGGGCAAAAACGTGCGCCAGTTGGTTGACGGTCGCCCGCTCGATTTGCGAAGCGCGCTCGGCATCGCCGTGCAGGTTTGCGACGCGCTCGCCTACACGCATTCGCGCGGCATTATTCACCGCGATATTAAAGCCGGAAACATTATCGTAACCGAAACCGGACAGGCGAAGATTCTTGATTTCGGACTCGCCAAACTGATGCAGGATGAACCGACGACCGGCGACGGCGACCGCAGCGACATTACGGAAATCGGAGTTCCATACGGCACGGCGACGTATGCCGCGCCCGAACAAGCCAAAGGCGAGAAAACCGACCACCGCGCCGATATTTTTTCGACCGGCGTTCTGCTTTATGAAATGCTGACCGGAATCTGGGCTTTTCAGGGGAAAACTGTCGTCGATGTGCGCCACCAGGTTTTATACGGAACGCCGAAACCGCTAGCCGAACTGCGTCCCGAACCGACGCCGCCGCGTCTTCAGGAAATCATTAACAAGGCGCTGGCAAAAGAACCGAAAGACCGTTATCAGAAAATTTCGCAGATGCGCGACGATTTGCGCGCCGTTTTACAGGAATTGTCGGGAATGCCTATTTTGCAGGGCGACACGTTTACTCCGCGCCATTTGGACGACCAGAATCCGGTTAAACGCGCGTGGAACTGGATAACCGGAAAATCCGGCTCGGACAATTCTACGCAGCGCACGTCTTCTTCGATTTCGATGACGCCGACCTACGCGCCCGAATCTTCGCTGACGATTACTACCGGACAGGAGAAAAAAAGCGTCGCCATTTTGCCGTTTAAAAATCTCGGACAGGACGCCGACTCGAATTTTTACGAATTTGCGCTCGCCGACGCCGTAATTACTGAACTGGCGCAGCTTCGTTCGCTGATTGTGCGTCCGAGTTCGGTTATTGCCAAATATCAGGGAAAGGAATTTGACCCGCGCGAGGTCGGCAAAGAGTTGAAGGTTCACGCCGTTTTATCGACGAGTTTCCTGCGTTCCGGCGACCGTATGAGGGTTACGGCGCAGCTTCTTGATGTTTTGACCGGCGAAATTTTGTGGAGCGACCGCATCGACGCGCAGGGCGACGATATTCTCGCGCTTCAGGACAATATCGCGCTGAAAATTTTAGAAGGCTTGCGTCTCGAACTTTCCGACAAGGAACAGGAAAAAATCGGGCGGCGCGCCACCGAAAATGCCGAAGCGTATGAAGAATTTTTGCGCGGGCGCGACAATTTCGGCAGATTTATTTTCAGCACCGTCGCCAACGAAGACTGCGAAGCGGCGATTGCCAACTTTCGGCGCGCCATCGAACTCGACCCGCATTTCGCGCTCGCGCACAGCGGTTTGGGCGCGTGTTACGCCAACCGGATGTTTAAGGGAATGGGCAGCAGCGAAGATTATACCTACGCCGAAGCCGCGTTCAGCCGCGCTTTTATGTATGACCCGAACGTGGTCGAAGCGCGCGTTCTGATGGTTTTAATTTACCTGTCTCGCGGCGAAAAGAAAAAAGCCCGCGCCGAAATCGAGCTTTTGCAAAAGCAGTTTCCGAACGACGCGCCGCTCTATTTCGTCAAAGGCACGATGCACCGGCTCGACGGGCAGTATGAAGAATCGCTG
>JALZOE010000416.1 GCA_030857325.1 Acidobacteriota bacterium | reverse complement strand
TACGTTTATTTTCCCGTCAATGCGGTCGTTTCTCAATTTTATATTCTCGAAGACGGAAGAACCGTCGAGATTGCGATGATTGGCAGGGATGGAATGACCGGACACGGCGCCGTTTTCGGTTCGGAAACCGCTTTGTGTTTTACGCAGATTTCAATCGCCGGTTTCGCATACCGAACGAACGCCGAAACGGTTCGGCAGGAATTCAGCCGGTGCCGGACGTTGCAAAATCTGCTTCTTGAATATTCAAACGCTTACACGACCCAGATTTCAAAAAAAGTCGTCTGCAACAATTACCACACGCTCGAACAGCGTTTCTGCACGTGGCTGCTGATGCTTTACGACCGTATCGGAAGCGACAGGTTGATGCTGACGCACAGCCAAATCGCCTGTTATTTGGGCGTCCATCGACCGAGCTTTACGCATACTGCGAAAAATCTGCGCGAAACGGGAATTATCGATTACGCGCGCGGGCATTTGAGAATTTTGAATCATCGAAAATTGGAAAATACCGCCTGCGAATGTTACCGGAAAAGCAAAAACCTTTTTTAAGCATTTATTTTTCTTTTGCACGGTAAATCCTTTGAGCAAAAGAGTTGTAATGCTCGACCGGCGCGAGGTCGTCGGTCAGTATATTCGTTTCGAGAGAAACTTTTTGTTTGTATAAATGCGTTAAGAGATTAGCGATTTCCGCGTCAACGCCTGCGGGCGGCGGCGCGGAATTTTTTTCCTTAAGGGCGACGATGACAAGATTTTGCAGTTGTTCGTCCGTGTAATCGGAATTTATCTTGAAAAGATGAACCTGCGGGAAAACCGCGGCGTAAGTTTTGTATTCGGCTTGCAGAAAAAGACTCGCGTCGCCTTTGATTGCGCCGCCGAGATTGAAAATCACGATGCCGTCGTCTTTGAGCGCGCGTTCGATTTCCCGGACGGCTTCGACGGTCGTCAGTTGAAAGGGAACGGAAAAGAGCGAGCCGAAAGCGTCGAGAAGAACCGCGTCGTATTTATTCGATTCGGCTTGGTTCAGAAAAACTCTGCCGTCCTCGTGAATAATGTTAAGACGCGGATTGTCTTCGAGACGAAAAAATTTGCGGGCGATTTCGGTCATCTGCGGGTCGATTTCGACAACATCGATTTTCGCGTTTTCGTAACGCCGCAGATATTCGCGCGGAAAAGAATAGCCCGCGCCGCCAATCATCAAAGTGTGCCGGAAATCCGGTTTGAAATAACGCAGCAAATGGTAATAACTCGCGTAATCCAAAACCATTTCGTCGTCGTCAGGAAACATTGCCGATTGAATAAAAAACGGGTCGGTCGCTATGGCGCGAATTTTTCTGCCGCTTTTGCGGTCGATGGTTTGAAAAATCTGAACGCGGCTGTATTCGGTGTCGATGTCGTGCAAATCGCGCGTTTGCAGAAGATAATAGCTTTTCAATTCATTTGCGCCGACGCCTAGTGCAAATACAATCAACACGACCAGACTGATTCTGGTAACGGCAAATCCGGCAAGCAGAACGGACAGAGCAATCAAACTCGCGCTGATAAAATAAAGGGAGCGTTCGCTGCCGACAAACGGAATCAGAAAAAATCCAGCCGCGAAAGTTCCCGTGATGCTGCCGACGGTCGAAAGCGCGTAAAGTCTGCCGACGGTTTTTCCCGAATCGGCAATCGAAGACATTTTCAGTTTGACGGCATACGGCGTAACGAATCCGAGAAGGACGCTGGCGGGCGCGAAAAGTAAGAGCGCGGCAATAACGGATTTCATTTCTAAAATCAATGAACTTTCGGCAATCACCGACAAAATCAAATCCTTGACCAAAATTGTTACGGACACTAAACCGCCCGCGAGAAACACGACGAAAGCCAGTATTTTAACGTCCGGTCGGCGGTCTGCCCATTTGCCGCCGAGATAATAGCCAAGACTTAACGCCGCCAGAATGACGCCGATTAAGCTCGTCCAAACATAAGTCGAAGCGCCGAGAAACGGCGACAACAGCCGCGACCCCGTAATTTCGTAAATCATCACGAGCGCGCCGCAGACGAAAACCGTCAATTCGAGAATTGGTTTTCCGCCCGATTTTATTTTTGAAGCGTTTTTTTCCGCCATTCCATTTAGTAAAAATTAAATTAGCCGCGAATTACACGAATGAAATTAGGTGTTAGAAAGTAGGTTTTAGGGATTAGAAAAATTCCAAGGCTAAAACCTAAAACCCAACACCTATTTCCTAACTTAATTCGTGTAATTCGCGGCTAAAATTTCTTAGCAACCGGAAATTATAGGCTAACTACCGCTCACGCCGGTCGCCGTTTTTTTTTCTTCCGATTCGTTGACATACGTCAGCCACGGCGCGTTATTCGGCGCGGGTCTTTGACCGTGAATGACGGCGAAAAATTCATCCTGAAGTTTTTTGGTGATTTCGCCGCGCTTGCCGTCGCCAATTGTGATACGGTCAACCGCGCGAATCGGCGTAACTTCGGCGGCTGTGCCGGTAAAGAAAAGCTCGTCCGCTAAGTAAAGAGCGGCGCGCTGAACGGTCGATTCCTGCACTTCGATGCCCATTTCGCGGGCGATTTCGATAACCGAATCGCGCGTAATTCCGGGTAGAATCGAAGCGCCGAGCGGCGGCGTAATCAATTTGCCGTTATTGACGAGGAACAGATTTTCGCCCGAACCTTCCGAGACATAACCGCGGTCGTCGAGCGCGATGCCTTCGCTGAATCCGGCGAGAATCGCTTCCATTTTGATAAGCTGCGAATTCATATAATTCGCGCCGGCTTTCGCCATCGCGGGCATCGAATTGGAAGTGATGCGCGTCCAGCTCGAAACGCACACATCGACGCCCTGCTCAATGGCTTCTTCGCCGAGATATTTTCCCCAATCCCAGACGGCGATATACGCATCGACCGGGTTCGGAAACGGATTGACGCCGAACGCGGGTTTGTTTTCGTCCAAACCGCGAAAAACAATCGGGCGAATATAGCATTCGTCCATATCGCTTTGTCGAACTAAATCCACCGTCGCCCGGCAAAAGTCGTCGCGTTTGAATTTCACGTCCATCCGGTAAATTTTTGCCGAATTCATAAGGCGCTGCATATGTTCGGTTAAGCGAAAAACCGCCGTTCCGCGTTCGGTAGAGTAAGCGCGGATGCCTTCAAAAACGCTCGAACCGTAATGAATGGCGTGCGTCATAACGTGAACGCGGGCATCTTTCCAATCGATAAATTCACCGTTGCGCCAGATTTTAGGCGCAATTTTCATAGTATTGACATCTTTTGTCGACATTTTTATAAATCTCCTTGACGGTTATGAAATATAAGACTTTCCAAATAGGTAAAC
>JALZOE010000415.1 GCA_030857325.1 Acidobacteriota bacterium | reverse complement strand
TCGATTCAAACGACGAGCTTTCAAATTGCGAAGCGTCGAAGGATGGCGTTGTCTCTTGAGCTTGATTTTGCGCCGAATCGAAGGATTGGTCGTCGCCAAATTGGTATTCGCCGGCTGGCGCGTCCGAATATTCGTTTTTGGAAGCGACCGGCTGATATGTCTCCGAATCGTTTTGAAATTCGGGCGGCGTTTCAAAATTCTGCGTAAATTCGCTGGTCGTCTCCGCCGTTTGATTCCACGCGTAGCTTTCCGCTTCGGTCTGGGTATCCTGGTAAACCGGCTGAAACTCTTCGGCTTCGATTACCGCCGCCGGTTCGGTTTCGACTTCTTCAACCGAGTAATCTTCGATAGCGTAATTATTTAAATTAAAATCCGATTGAGCGGTTTCGGTTTGAAAATCGTTTTGCGACGAAAAATTTTCGCTCTCCGCCGGATATTGATAATCGGACTGATTGACTGTTTCCGCCGATTCAACTGGCGTTGAGGAATCGTAATCGGCAGGCGAGTTCGATTGGTCAAACTGTTTTTCTTCCGCTGCCTGATAATCCTGTTCGGCAGTAAAACTCGTTTGCGAATCAAACTCAGGCTGATTTTCGGTTTCCGCCGGTTTTTGAGTTTGGCGGGCGCTCTGGCGCTTGTTCGCGGCAGGTTTTGCGCCCGGCGTCGCCGCTAAAACTTCGACCGTTAAACCGGCAACGCGAACAAGCGTTTCCAGCGCTTCGACGTTCACTTCTTCGACATTTGCCGCTCCGCGGTCGGCGTAAAGCACGGCAACGCCGCGTCCGCGCGCGACCAGCGGTATGGCGTGCATTTTATCCGGCTTGCCGAATTCGAGTTTGTCCAGGTAAATCGAATCGCCGGAATTAGTTCCGAAAGAGCTTTCGACCGCGGTCAAAGACCTGACCGATTCGCTCAAAGTCGAATCGGTTGAAACGGGAAAGAAAATTTCACGCGCCGCCTGGTCGTCAGCGTGTTCTTCCCTGCCGAAAACGCGCCAGCCGACAAAGTGTTCGTTCTTGATAATAAAAAATGCTCCGCGCGGCGTAAATTGCTCGGCGTGCGAGACGAGAGTTTTAAGAATCGAGGCTTGCGAGTTTTGAGCGCTGATGTCTTTTATCGCGTCGCGCAATTGGCTGATTCCGGCGGCGGGAACGGCGGCGGCGGCGGCTTTTTCCATTTCTTCGGCTTCGCCGATGGCGGTAGCCGTGATTCTTGCGCCTTCGTCACGCGCCAGTCGCAGGTATTCGACAACCGAATCCTTAAAACTTGCGTCGAGTTCTTTAGCGGTTTGAAGGCGAACGGAAAAGTCCCGGAAAACTTCCGTTATCTGCGTTTTGTGGCGTTCGAATTCCGCTTCGACTTTTTCCTGAAACTCGGTGGCTTCCTGCTGCATATCAGCGGAAATTTGTTTGAGATGGCTCTCAAATTCAGTTCTTAAACTCTGTTCGAGTTCTTCACTATTCACTATTATTCTCCTCCGTATGTTAGAAACACAGCACGTTTAGGGATGAAATGGCTGGCGATTTTTGTGTGATTTTTGAATCCTTACAAGATGAGGCGACATTTTGATTTAATGTCGCCTCACTGATTATGAACAAATTTATGTTTTTATGTCAAGAATTCTTTTTTCGGCGGGAAAATATATTTTACGGGGAAAATTAGTTAAAGTTAAACCGCGACTACTTCGATTTCCGAATCGATTTCGTCTTTTATCATATTTTCAATCGCCATCAGCGTTCCGGTCAGCGAGCTTGGACAGCTTCCGCACGCGCCCTGATAACGAATCTTTAAAGTTTTGTCTTCCAAATCGAGAACTTCCAGCCAGCCGCCGTCGCTTGCCAGAAACGGGCGGATTCGCTCGTCGAGCAACTCGTTGATTTGCGCTATAACCGGATTTTCACCGCTGACGGCGGCGGCGATTGCTCCGCCGACGGCTGCCGCCGCCGCTTTACCGTTTGCCGCGCCCGAAACCGTTTCCGCCGCGCGAATCGGAACCGCCAGAAGCGGCAGAATATCGTCCCAATCGGTTTCATCGGTTTTTTCAACCGTAATCATTTTGTCCATATAAAATACGGAAACGACATCGCCGACCTCGAAAAGAGAAGCGGCGAGTTTGTCATCTTCGGCTTTCTCCGTTGAATCGAACGAATGAGAAGTGCCGTGGCTGACCGGCTCTTTTAAAATAAATTTTACGGCGTTCGGATTCGGCGTTTCCTGTATGTCTGCAATTTTCGGCATTTTTGTAAAATCCTTTTATGTATCGAATATAAAAATATAAAGTTTATGAATCTTTACATTTTAGTCAACATTATAGCGTATGCTCCGAAACTTTTCATTTTCGACATATACTTGGACGCGGAAATTCAGTCAAAAGAAGTATATAAATATTGGGACGATTTGTAATTTAATGTTTAGAAACGAAAGCTGGAAAGGGAAATTGGGGGTTTTACTGCATCTAAAACCAGTGAATATTTGTAAGGCGCTTGGCAGAATTACCTTAAAAAGACAATACAATATCTCGGCGCAAATTAAAATGCGTATCTGCTTTTTAGATTTTTCGTGAAGTTAAATTCCCGGCAATCGTTAAATCAAAGAGTATGCTTGCCGGGAATTTAATAAAAACTTTTATTCGGTAATATGAATTTCCTCGTGCCGATTAACTTTCCCGAACATAAAAAGTCCGCCGAAAACCACCGCTACAAGAGCTAAAATAATTCCGATGATAAGGGAATTTGAGCTGTCATATTTTTGGAACGAATAGAAAAAGTATGCAGCCAGCGCAGCCGCAATCAAAGCTAAAAGTGCAAACAGCGTATCCTTCATAAAGATTCACCTCCGTTTTGGGTCAAAAGAGTAAAACTTTTTGAGTCAGCGCGCCTTTTTGTCCTTGTAATATCAAGGAAAAGCCGGAAACTCAAAAAAGCTACCGGAAACTTTCAAACTGCTTATTTTGGAATGCAAGTTATAGTAACTCCATTTTCTCAAAAAAAGCAAGGTTTTTTTTGCTGTCTTTTATAGTTGAAAGCGGTTATTTTTCGGGCGGTTTTAAGCGGCTGTTTCAAAAAGCGCGAGAATTTGTTTGCCTTCGTTTGAACGCGGGGCAATCGTGCGGATATGCCTGCGTCCCTGCATTTCCCAAATCGCCGTTACGTTGCCGTCTTTTTCGACCGCGTGATACGAAACATCTTCCGGGTTTACGGCGTCGTTTTCATTGTTTACTGCTTCATTTGCTGCTTTGGCGCTTTCTGAATTGTTTTCTTCGCTCGCCGTTACGGTTCCGTTTTCTGACATTTATCTAAAAATCTCCTCTGATTGTTTTGCTCAATAAATTATTTAATGA
>JALZOE010000414.1 GCA_030857325.1 Acidobacteriota bacterium | reverse complement strand
GTCGGTAGAGCAAATGGCTTTTAACCATTGGGTCGAAGGTTCGAGTCCTTCTCGGATCACCATTTATCTGTAGGAAAACAGGCAACTTAACAAAGTTGCCTGTTTTCTTTTTTGGTTCAACTACCAATTCAAAAAAAATGTATACGTTCTTATGCAGAATTTAATTGAGGAACTTGAATAATTACATTCAAACATAGCAATTAATGTTTATCCAATTTTATTAAGTAGTAGGACAATTTCACATCAATCTAAAAAACTACTTTTTACAACAGCTTTATCCGTCATCTTGTTTATAGTAGACAAGTTAGCTACGAGCGGAAAGTGAAAAATTTTAGTTTTGAAGCGTCAGATTTTAATTTGCTGAATAAAAATTTTGTTTTCCGTTAATAAAAATTTATGGCGAAAAAGATTCGTTGGGGCGTTTTGGGCGCGGCAAATATCGCGGTTAAAAAAGTTATTCCGGCGATGCAGGCGGGAGAATATTGCACAATGACGGCGATTGCGTCGAGAGATTCGGAAAAAGCAAAGCAAATCGCTGCCGATTTGAACATTCCGAAATTTTACGGTTCATACGAAGAACTACTTGCCGACCGGGAAATTGACGCGATTTATAATCCTCTGCCGAATAATCTGCACGTCGAATGGACGGTTAAAGCCGCCGAAGCCGGAAAACACGTTTTGTGCGAAAAACCGGTTGCGCTGACGGCGGAAGAAGCCGGAAAATTAATCGAAACGCGCGACCGCACGGGCGTGAAAATTCAGGAAGCGTTTATGGTGCGGACGCATCCGCAATGGCTCGCCGCGCGCGATTTTATCCGCGCCGGACACATCGGGAAATTACAGACGATAACCGGATTTTTCAGCTATTTTAACGACGACGCGGCAAATATTCGCAATAATTTAGAAACCGGCGGCGGCGCGCTTTACGACATCGGCTGTTACTGCATAAATATCTCGCGTTTTATTTTTGAAAACGAGCCGAAAAGAGTTTCGAGCTTGATCGAAAAAGATGAAAATACGGGAATTGATAAATTAACTTCGGCGATGCTTGATTTTCCGAACGGACAGGCGACCTTTACCTGTTCGACGCAGCTCGTGCCGTTTCAGAGAATGCAGTTTTTCGGCACGAAAGGGCGCGTCGAAGTAGAAATTCCGTTTAATATTCCCGTTGACCAGCCGACGGTAATTTTGGTTGACGACGGCGCGGGTTTATTCGGTGAAACGATTGAGGTAATCGAAATTCCCGCCGCGAATCAATACACGATTCAAGGCGATTTGTTTTCGCGGGCGATTCTGGAAAATTCCGAACAGGCGATTTCGCTCGAAGATTCAGTAAAAAATATGGCGGTCGTCGAAGCCGTCTTTCGCGCCGCCGAATCAGGAAATTGGGAAATTCCCAAATAAATTAACCACCGCCACTGCGTTCAAGATTTCCGGCGTGTCTTTTTCTTGCGCGATAACCGCAGTATTCAGAACAAATACGAGCGTGAACAAAAGCGCGAACAAAACACAATTACGTCGTTTGCGTTTCATTTAGTTTTCTCCTGTTAGACAAATACGATTTCTTAAAATCAATTTTTTGTTAAATCCTGCGGATTTCCGTTTTTCCAAAAAAACGACGACGCGCTTTAACTTTTTGGTATCTCCGCCGATTATTTTGTTGGCTGACACAATTTATTTTGCTTGCAGTATTTACGCTAATAAAATAGAATGTTTGAAAGTTTTCAATCCCGATTTTTCTAAAGGAAATCTAAAATCTAATGAAAGTTACAGCTTTATTATTAAATATCGCGTTGCTCGTTGCAATCTTTTGCACGCCACTGCAACAAAGTTATGCCCAATCGGTGAACAATCGTGATTTGGTAACACGTGAAATCGCCGACAGTGACGCTTTTTTTCGTGAAATGATCCGAAAATCGCGTCCCGCGCGTGATAATACGGCGCGTGTCGAAGCGTTAATAAAAAAGATGACTTTAGAAGAAAAAAAGTCGGGCAAATGACGCAGTTGACGATGGGAATGTTTGTCAGCGGCACTAATCAGGATGTGCAGATTGACGAAACGAAGCTCGATAAAGCGATTAACAAATACGGCATCGGTTCATTTTTGAACGTTAGCGATCAGGCTTTGACGGTTGATAAATGGCACCAGTTGATCGGCAGAATTCAGGACGCTTCAATGAAGACGCGCCTTAAAATTCCGAATCTTTACGGAATTGACTCGATTCACGGCGCGAATTACGTGCAGGGCGCGACGCTTTTTCCGCAGGAAATCGGAATGGCGGCGACGTGGAATCCGGCTCTGATGCACCGCGCGGCGGAAATTACGGCGATGGAAACTCGCGCGGCGGCGATTCCATGGAGTTTTTCGCCGGTTTTGGACATCGGGCGGCAGCCGCTCTGGGCGCGATTTTGGGAAACTTTCGGCGAAGACCCGTATTTGACTAAGGTAATGGGCGTTTCTTTCGTTCGCGGATTAGAAGGCAACGACATTGCCGACGAAAAACACGTTGCGTCGAGTCTCAAGCATTATATGGGTTACAGCTTGCCGCTGACGGGCAGAGACCGCACACCCGCGTGGATTCCCGAAAATTATTTGCGCGAATACGTGATGCCGCCTTTTGCCGCCGCTTCCGCCGCCGGAGCGCGGACGGTGATGATCAATTCGGCGGAAATTAACGGTATTCCGGGACACGTCAACAAAAAACTTATGACCGATATGCTTTACGGCGAAATGAAATTTCAAGGTTTCGTCGTGTCCGATTGGGAAGATATTAAAAAACTCGTCACGTTTTGGAGAGTCGCCAAAGACGAAAAAGAAGCGACGATGATGGCGGTCAACGCTGGAATTGATATGAGTATGGTGCCGCTCGATTACAGCTTCGCCGACCTTTTAATCGAACTCGTAAAGGAAAGGAAAGTTCCGATGACGAGAATTGACCAAGCCGTGCGGCGCATTTTGAAAGTTAAATACGATTTGGGTTTGTTTGAAAATCCGATGCCGTCGGCAGCGGCGCGAAATAACTTCGGCAAGTCGGAATACGCGCAAGTCAGTTTGCAGGCGGCGCGCGAATCTTTGGTTTTGCTGAAAAACGACAGAAATATTCTGCCGCTCTCGAAAAACAGAAAAGCTCTGGTAACCGGTCCGACCGCCGATTCTTTGATTTCGTTAAATAACGGCTGGACTTGGGTTTGGCAAGGTTCGGAGCCGTCGCTTTACCCGAAAGATAAAATGACGATTCGGCAGGCGGTTGAAGCGAAAGTCGGCAGACGAAATTTCGAGTTCGTGCAGGGAACGCGCATCACGCGCAAAGCCGGTTCGCCGTCAAATTCCACGCCGACCGA
>JALZOE010000413.1 GCA_030857325.1 Acidobacteriota bacterium | reverse complement strand
AATTCCGCTCGATACGGTTAAAAGAATGCAGGAAGAATTGAAAAAAGGAAAATCGAAATCTGAAATCATCATCTATCCGAACGCCAAACACGGCTTTAACGCCGATTTTCGCAAGGATTACAACCCGGAAGCGGCAACTGACGCCTGGGCAAAAATGCTCGATTGGTTCAGGAAGAACGGCGCGGCATAATAATAAGGTATAAAGAATCAACACTAACAAATGTGAAACGCGCTTAGTCGGAGCGCGGGCATCCTGCCCGCATTAAACGCCAAAGCGTTCATAAACCTTTGAATTAAATTCGGCGTTGATTTTTATCTAAACTTTGGCGAACGCCCGAAGCGTTCAATGCGGGCAGGATGCCCGCGCTCCGACTCGGATGCCGATTATTAAAAAATGAAAACTGAAACTCTGAAACTGATTTACACGCTTTTGTGCGACGACGTGCGGCTGGAGATGGGAAATAAAATTTCTCTGATGGGCGTGTTTCAAAATATAATGGTCGAGACGCTGCCGATATCCTTGATAAAATTCGCCGTCGTCAATCATTGGCAGGGCGAAGGCGTTCATCAGACGGAAGTGCGGATTGTCTCGCCCGATAAAAATAACTTACTCGTTACTTCGCAGCCGACGCAAATCGAACTCGCCGCGGGCGGTTTTACCGATAACGTCAGCTTTTTCGTCAACGTGATGTTTTCGACCGCCGGAACTTATTGGGTGCAGACGATTGCCGACACGATTCTGCTTGAAGAATTTCCCTTAATCGTAACCGACGCCGGAACGATTACCGGAATGCAGCCGGCGGACGAAGTTTCGGAAACGGTTAATTAAAAAGCCTGAAAAAATAAACAGTCGGCGGAGAATTAAAGAAATTGTTTTCTTGATTTTCCGCCGACTGTTTATTTTTATAGCAGCTTCTAAGGGCGCAAAGACACGCTTACTTCGTGCGTGTTTCCGCACTTTATATTTTACTCATTTTCTGCTTTCAGCGTGATTGCCAGGCGGTAAATGGCGGCGCTCGTTACTTCGACTTCCTTGCTCGCCTTTGAATCTTTTGCCGACGCGGTTACGCGGTATTTTGCCGCGCCTTCGGGAAATCGAAATGTAAATTCGCCGCTGACGTTTGTGTAACTTGAGCCGACTCTTCTGGTTGAGCCGTCGCCGGAGATTCGTTCAATTTCGACTTTCGCGCCCCCAATGCTTCTGTCCGACTGGTTGAAAACGCTGCCTTTGATAATCGTCTGCGTTCCCTGGTCGGCGGTTAAAACGAGCCGGTCGCCCAAATCTCTGGTCGCATTCTTTTTTATTTCGACATCGTATTTGACGCCCGCGCTATAACCGCTTCGGTCGAAAACGATATTGTAGACACCGGGCGCGAGTCCGATTAAAACAAATTTGCCGTCGCCGTCGGCTTTCGCCGATTTTACGTCCTCGCCTTTTTGTCTCGCTGTAATAGTTGCGCCGTCGATGCCTTTGCCGCGCGTCGTGCGGATTTTTCCTTTAACGCCGCCGGTTTCCTGCGCCAAAGCCGCGACGGTCGAAAAAACAAAAACAACGGCGAGTAAAAATGAACATCGAAAATATTTCATAAACTTTTTAGGAAATTAGCCACGAATTACACGAATAGAAAAGAAAGAAATAATTCGTGATATTTGTGTAATTCGTGGCTAAAAATCTTAAGCGTTAGCGGATTCGGATTTCAATTCGTCGCGGAATTGTTCCGCCACATCATTGATGATTTGTTCGAGCGTCCGGGTTGGCTGGTAGCCGATAAGACGCTCTGCCTTATCGAGCGAGGGAACGCGCCGCTGCATATCTTCAAAGCCTTCGCCGTAAGCTTCCGTATATGGAATATAACGAATCTCGCTCGTGCTGTTCGTCATCTCGATTGCTTTTTCCGCCAAGCCTTTAATCGAAACTTCCTCGTCGTTGCCGAAATTTATCACCTGACCGAAACATTCGGGCGATTCGATGGCTTTGGTCAAACCTTCGACAATATCGAAAACGTGTCCGAAACAGCGCGATTGGCTGCCGTCGCCGTGAACCGTCAAAGGCTCGTTTCTGATTGCCGATTTGACAAAGTTCGGCACGACCATTCCGTATTGTCCGGTCTGGCGCGGTCCGACGGTGTTGAAAAGGCGGACGACGACGACCGGCAGACGCGTTTCTTTCCAGTGCGCCAGCGCGAGAAATTCGTCGAGAGTTTTAGCGCATGCGTAAGCCCAGCGATGTTTGTCGGTCGAGCCGGTTAAAAGGTCGTCGTCTTCGCGAAACGGAATCGACGCGCCTTTGCCGTAAACTTCCGATGTCGAAGGAATAAGAACGCGCTTGCGGTAACGCGAGCAAAAAGCCAGAACAACGTCGGTGCCGCGAAAAATCGTTTCGATGGTTTTGACCGGATGCTCCATTATCAGCTTGACGCCGACGGCGCTCGCCATATGGAAAACGCGCTCGGTTTCGCGGATGAGTTCCTCCATCAGCTTTTCGTTCAGAACCGTGTCGATTATAAGGCGGAAATTCTTTTTACCTTCCAGATGCTCGACGTTTTGATAACGTCCGGTTGAAAGGTCGTCGATAACCGTGATTTCGTGTCCTTCGCCGATAAGTTTGTCGGCGAGATGCGAACCGACAAAGCCGGCGCCGCCTGTAATTAGTATTTTCATATTTTTTCTCTTTTATTTATTATTTAAGTTATTTGGGATTTATTGTCTCTTCAAAATATTTAACCGTTTTCTGCAAGCCTTCAGCGAGCGGAACGGTCGGCGTCCAGCCGAGCAGCGCCGTCGCGCGCGCGATGTTCGGCTGTCGTTGTTTCGGGTCGTCCTGCGGCAGCGGCATATTTCTGATTTTTATATCCGTCCCGACCGCGCGGGCTACTTCCTGCGCCAGCTCATTCATCGTAAATTCGCCGGGGTTGCCGATATTAACCGGCAGATGAATGTCTTCGGCTTCGGTGTTCATCAGGCGAATGATGCCTTCGACCAAATCATCGACGTAGCAAAACGAGCGCGTTTGAGCGCCCGTCCCATAAATGGTTAAATCGTCGCCGCGCAACGCCTGAACGATAAAATTCGATACGACGCGCCCGTCATTTTCAAGCATTCGCGGACCGTATGTGTTAAAGATTCTGACAATTCGCGTATCGACGTTGTTTTGCCGGTGATAATCCATAAACAAAGTTTCGGCGACGCGCTTGCCTTCGTCGTAACACGAGCGCATTCCAATCGGGTTGACGTTGCCGAAATAATCTTCGGTCTGCGGGTGAATGAGCGGGTCGCCGTAAACTTCCGATGTCGAAGCCTGAAGAATCCGCGCGCCGACGCGCTTTGCCATTCCGAGCATATT
>JALZOE010000412.1 GCA_030857325.1 Acidobacteriota bacterium | reverse complement strand
CAGAGATGTTTTTGAATACTTTGCGTTCCGATTTGTATCGATTGAAAGAAGCTAGAGCTAAAGAGTTGACCGTTGCTGAAAAAGAGCGCAGACATCGTGAAAGTTACGAAAAGTTTCCCGTGCAGCCTGATGAGTTTTATGTTGACGAGGAGCAGTTGATTGAGGCTTGGAAGGATTTATGATTCGCGGCGATGTTTGCTATCACACATTCAAAGAACCGGACAAACGGCGTCCGGCGCTAATTTTGACCAGAACGAACGCCGTTTCTTTTCTTAATGAATTAACGATTGCTCCGATTACGACGACCGTCAGAAATAACAATTCTTCAGTTTGGCTTGACGAATCAAACGGAATGAAAGAAGTGTGCGCGATAAATTTGGATCATCTTCAAACCGTTCCAAAACACAGTCTCGGCAAAGTTATTACGCATCTTTCCGACGAAAAAATGCGGGAAGTTTTTGAAGCGATTCGGTTCGCATTTGGATTTGATTAAGTAAATTCCAGAAATGGCAAAAAAAGATTATTACGAAATTCTCGGCGTTAAAAAAGACGCCAAAGCGGACGACATTAAAAAGGCGTATCGCAAACTAGCCAGAAAATATCACCCGGACGTTAATCCGAACGATAAGACCGCCGAGGATAAATTCAAACAAATTCAGGAAGCCAACGACGTTTTATCCGACGAGAAAAAGCGCAAGGTTTTCGACCGTTTCGGTTATTACGCCGACAATCTCGACGCCGACGCGCCTTCTTACACAAGCGGTGCGGCGGGCGGCGCGAGTAATTTCGATTTTTCCGGTTTTAACTTCGAGCCGGGCGGCAGCGGCACTTCTTCATCGAGTTTCCGCGATATTTTTTCAGACCTTTTCGGCGGCGGCGCGGCAAACCCCAGGCGCGAAACGGAAGTTCCGCGCCCGCAGCCGCAGAAAGGCAAAGACATTGAAATGCCGCTGGCATTGAGCTTTGAAGAATCCTTTACCGGAATGACGATTAACATCACCGTTAATCGTTCGGAGCAGTGTTCGCGCTGTCAGGGCGCGGGCGACACAAGCGGCGCGGTTATAGTTTGCCCGACCTGTAAAGGTTCGGGACAAATTCAAAGAGTTGGCGGACGTATTCAGCTTTGTCCCGATTGCGAAGGAACGGGACGGCGGCGTGAACCGTGTTCGCAGTGCAAGGGTAAAGGCGTTACGCCGAAAACCGAACAGGTAAAAGTCCGCATTCCGGCGGGCGTCGACACCGGCTCGCGCGTGCGGGTTCCGAAAAAAGGTCACGGCGGGCGTTTGGGCGCGCCGCCGGGCGATTTATTTATTCTTACCAACGTCGGCAAACATAAGTATCTAACGCGCAAGGGCGACAATATTTATGTAACCGTGCCGGTAACTTTGCCGGAAGCGGCGCTGGGCGCGAAAATCGAAGTGCCGACCGTCGAAGGCAAAGCGCATTTAAAGATTCCCGCCGGAACGCAGTCGGGACAAAAGTTTCGCCTGCGCGAACGCGGTTTTCCGAGTTTGAGAAACCCGGAACTGCGCGGCGACCAGTTTATCGAAGTAAAAATAACGCTGCCCGAAGTTATCAGCGAAGAAACAAAAGAAATCCTGCGCTCGTTTGAAAAGGCGAACAAGGAAAATCCGCGCCGGGCGATGGGATTGGAGTAGTTGACCGAGTTTGGCGAGTTAAAATTCATAAACTCGCTGAACTTGGCAAACTCGGTCAACTCGGTCAACTCGAAAGACTATGAAACGGAAAGTTAAAACATACACAATCAGCGCGGTTGCCGAACTTTTCGAGATTCATCCGCAGACGTTGAGGCTTTACGAGCGCGAAGGCTTGCTGAAACCTTCGCGTTCAATCGGCAACACGCGCCTTTATGAAGACGCCGACCTCGAACGGCTGGAGATAATTTTGTCTCTGACGCGCGATTTGGGCGTCAACCTGGCGGGCGTCGAAATTATCTTGAATATGCGCGAGAAAATGAACGGTATGCAGCGTGAGTTCGAGCGCTTTGTCGAATACCTACGCTCGCACGCCGACGAAGTTTCACAGCAAAGCGAAATCCTGCTCGACTCGGAAGCCTTAATTCCGATTTCGCGTTTGACCCGCGTCCAGCTCAAACATTTAAGCCGAAACGACGAATAATCCGCAATCCATTCAACCTGCTTTTCCCGCTTTTTCTTTACATAAAAAAGTTTTTAGGACAGAATGGTTTTTTCCAAAACATCCTTCAACAAATTTTCAGGAGAAGCATAATGAAAAGTGTATTTAAAAGGCTTTTGACTTTTGCATCGGTTATTTGTCTATTGTTTCTGATTTTTGCCGCGACGACTTTCGCCCAAAGTCTCGACACGGTAACAATTACCGGAAAAATTACCGACCCGAACGGTTTAGCAATCGTCGGCGCGGGCGTTACGGCGACGCAGGTTGAAACCGGAATCGAGCGCACCGTTACCACCAACGACGAAGGACGTTACCAAATCGTTCAGCTTCCGCCCGGAACATATAACGTTAAATCAACTTCCGGCGGTTTCGGAGTCAATGAAAAACAGGGTTTAGCGACAATTGCCGGGCAAAACGTTCAGCTCGATTTCTCCCTTTCGCCCGCCGGCGTCAGAGCCGAGCAAACCGTAACAATCGGCGACGACGACGCGCCCGTTGTAGATACGACGCGCACGGTTGTCGGCGGAACTGTTACTGAAAGAGAAATCGAAGAACTGCCGAATAACACGCGCAATCCGCTCGATTTGGTTTTCACCTTAGGCGGCGTTACCGAAGAAGCTCTTTCGACTCGTGATTTGTCTCAGGACAGAGGCGCTCGCGGCGAAAACGGACCGGGCGGAACGCCCGAAGAAGCCGGAGTTTTCTCACTTTCCGGTGGAGCGGCGTATTCAAATAACATCACGGTTGACGGATTGGACAACAACGACGACCGCGCCGCCACGTTTCGTTTTCAGCCTTCGACCGATTCGATTGCCGAAGTTCAGGTCATCACAAATCAATTTTCGTCCGAATACGGTCGCGCTTCGGGCGGGCGCGTCAATTTCCGCACGCGCGCCGGAACAAAGGATTTTCGCGGTCGCCTCGCCTACTATTTTCGCGACGAGAGTCTGAACGCCAATACTAACCGCAATAAGTCGCGCGGCATTCCGCGTCCGGCTGTGCAGGAAAATGTTCCCGTTTTTACCTTCGGCGGTCCGATTCCGTTCGGCTACTTTAAAGAGAAAACATTCTTTTTCGTCGCTTACGAACACCAGAATCTTTACGAGGATACGGTAATTGACACCTACGTTCCGGTTCAGCAGAATTCGCGTTTTTCCTTTTCCGCGCCGACTAATGCCGCCGGACAAGTC
>JALZOE010000411.1 GCA_030857325.1 Acidobacteriota bacterium | reverse complement strand
GCCTTGGTCGAAGAAACTTTTTTTAGGCTTTTATCTTTGCTTTTGCTTGACGGCGCTAAAGGCGCAGTATCGGATTGACCATTGGACGGTGGATGACGGGCTGCCGCTAAATTCGATTTATTCGGTTATACAAACGCAGGACGGTTATTTATGGATGGCGACGCTTGACGGGCTTGTCCGGTTTGACGGAGTTAGATTTACGATTTTTAACAAATTCAATTCGCCGGGCATCATCAATAATCGCTTTGTCAATTTGTATGAAGACGCGCAGAAAGATTTATGGGCGTTGACAGAGAAAAACGGTGCCGTGCGTTTTCATCAAGGACGTTTTAGCAGCTACGGCGAATCCGCAGGTATTATTCCGCCATACGTCTATTGGTTTGGCAACGATGCAAACGGAAATGTGACGATATTACCGGAACAAGGGGCGGCAATTCGCTTCGCTGACGGGAAGTTTTCGCATTTCGATGAGGCATTGGAGTTTTCGCAAGGGGCGGGTGATTTTCGTCAAAAAAGCAACATTATTTATTGTTCGCTGGAGGATTTCGTGAATGGACAGAATCACGAGCGGGCGTGTTTTGTGAACGGGCAAAGGTGGATGATTCCATTAACCGGCGTTTTTAAAGACGACCGATTACGAACAGCCGCACAGGATAAGAACGGTTCGGTCTGGGTGATAACGGAAAAAGAAAAATTAGTTCGCGTCGAAAACGGAAAAGTCGTCCGCATCTTTGGCGCAGCGGATGGATTGAAAGAACATCCGACAAATTTTCTGCTCGGCTCAAAATTATATCTGGTATCGCTCGACGAGGAAGGATCGCTCTGGCTAACCGATTTAGAAACGATGCGGAATGAGCTGCTGCTCAGAAAGTCCGATAACCTGCCGCGCGAAACGGGCGATTTTTTTACCGCTTATTACGAAGGCGAAACTCCTGCTCAGATACCATTTTGGGGTGCGGAAAAATCATTTCAAGACAGCGAGGGGAATTTTTGGTTTGGCACCTGGCGCAATGGTTTGTATCGGGCGCGAAAACAAACCGTGACGGCTTTTTCGACCGCCGAAGGTTTGAGCGAAAGAAATGTCTATCCGATATACGAAGACGATGCGGACGGCACGATCTGGGTTGGGACGACAAACGGACTTTTTATATTTCAAAACGGACGTTTCAAACGGATTGAAGGCACCGAAAAATTTAGTGTTACTGCGATTGGCAAAGACTCTGCGGGACGAATTGTAATCTGTGATTTTCCGAGATTATACGTTTGGGATAACGATCGGTTCATACCTTTTCTACAAGACGAAACTTCGAAACTTCCCGTTTATGGTTCCGCTATTTTTGCAGTCCATACCGACCGTGAAAATTCGATGTGGCTCGGTGGAGAACGAGGGCTGATTCGTTACAAAGACGGATCGGTGACGAGATTTACAAGTGCCGACGGTTTAGCCGGAAACGATGTCAAAGTTATTATCGAAGCGAAAGCGGGCGGTCTTTGGATCGGAACTTACGAGGGTTTGTCGCGCTATCAAAACGGGCAATTGACAAGCTGGACGGAAAACGAAGGCTTGCCGGGAGGAGCCATTCGCGCGCTCTATGAAGAAGCGGACGGGACGCTGTGGATCGGCACTTACGACAGCGGATTGGCAAGATTCAAGGACGGAAAATTCACCCGTTTTAATACGAGCAACGGACTTTACAATGACGGCGCGTTTCAGATTCTCGAAGACGAACGGCGCAATTTTTGGATTTCATCGAATCGCGGAATTTATCGCGTCAATAAAGATGAGCTAAACGAATACGCCGACGGCAAACGCGCGGGCGTTACCTCGATTGCCTACGGGAAATCAGACGGAATGCGCAACATCGAATGCAACGGCGGACGTTCGCCTGCCGGTTTTAAGGCGCGCGACGGACGGCTCTGGTTTCCGACGCAGGACGGCGTGGCGGTGATTGACCCGAAGGAAGTAAAAGTCAATTCACAGCCGCCGCCGGTGGTCATCGAAAGCGTCAAAATTGACAATAAATTATCAGCAGAAACAGGACTTGCCCTCGATCAGGAAAAATCCGCAATCCCGCTTCAAATCGAGCCTTCACAGCAAAATTTCGAGATAAACTACACCGCGCTCTCATTTATCAATTCGGAAAATATCCGGTTCAAATACCGGCTCGAAGGCTTGGAAGCAGATTGGATTGACGCAGGGACGCGGCGAACGGCATATTATTCTTATGTTCCGCCGGGTGAATATACATTTCACGTCATCGCCGCCAACAGCGATAACGTCTGGAATGAAATTGGCGCGAGCGTTAAGGTAATTGTCAAACCGCCGTTTTATCGAACGTGGATTTTTATTTTAGCGTGTGCCGCGCTCGTTTTATTTATCATTTACGCCGTTTATCGTCGGCGCGTCCATCAACTCGAACGCGCCCGCGCAATGCAGGAAGAATTTTCGCGCCGCCTGATAAATGCTCATGAAATGGAACGCCGCCGGGTCGCTGCCGAACTGCACGATTCAATCGGTCAGAGCTTGGCGATGATAAAAAACCGCGCCGTTTTAAGCGCGGAATCGGCGACAGACGAAAATACGCGAAAGCAGATTGATCTGATAACGGCGCAAACAACGCAGACCATCGGCGAAGTGCGCGAGATTTCATATGCTTTGCGCCCGTATTTGCTTGATAATCTCGGTTTGACAAAAGCCGTTAAATCACTGCTTAATAAACTCACCGAAACGAGCGAAATTACTATCGAATGTGAAATAGATGAAGCGGACAATCTTTTTGACGGCGAATCGGAGATGAGCGTTTATCGAATCATTCAGGAAAGTTTGAGCAACATTTTGAAACACGCCGAAGCCGCCACAGCGCAGGTTATTATTAAAAAAAGCGAGCGAAATCTGACTGTTTTAATCTCTGACGACGGCAAAGGTTTTGATCTGAACGCAATGAGCGTTAAAGAAGCGGGCGCGGGCGGTTTCGGTCTTTTAGGAATCGCCGAACGTGTAAAAATGCTCGGCGGCACGCAGGAAATCGAATCAAAAGTCGGCGGCGGAACAACCGTTTTAATTAAAATACCTTTGCCCGAAATAAAAAAATAAATGGCGATGAAGGACGAAGTAAAAATCGTAATCGCGGACGATCATCCGATTGTGCGGCAGGGTTTGCGGCAGATGATCGAAGCCGAAAAAAACTTTACCATTGTCGGCGAAGCGGGCGACGGCGAAGACGCTCTGCAATTGATCGAGACTCATCAGCCGGATGTCGCCGTTCTCGATATTGATATGCCGCGAATCGGCGGATTTGATGTCGCGCGCGAACTGAAAAGAAAAAAAAGCGAAGTCGGAATAATTTTTCTGACA
>JALZOE010000061.1 GCA_030857325.1 Acidobacteriota bacterium | reverse complement strand
TCGGACGCGACGCCGATTCCTTCATCGTCATTCGCCTTAAGTCGTCGATTCGACCGGCGCGAACGGCGGCGCAGATTAGTTTATGCTGTTTCTGAAGACGTTCGGACAGCGCTTTTTCGTTGAAGGCGGGCAGCAGCAAATCGTCGTAAGGCGAGCGCTTGCTTGCCAGAATCGTGCCGCGGTCGTAAACCAGAGACAAAATCAGCGGCGTCGCCACGCCTTTATCTTCAGTCTGAACGTGATACGTTACGCCTTTATATTCGATGTCTGTATTAAATCCGGTAATCACAAGTTTTGTAAACGAAACGGGCGAGAAAAAAGGACGGCAAATTTCGGTTTTCTTTTGCTATCTATGAAATTAGCACAGGCATTTAACGGCGGTCAACGATTAAAAAAGTTATAGAGTTTCGAGAGTTTTTAGAGTTCACAGAGTTGAAGAAATTTCTTTACTCTAAAAACTCTATAACTCTCGAAACTCTACAAACTCAACTTCCTTGACACCGATTCAGGCTTAACTTACGATTGAGTTTGTGCCATAATTCTCAATCTGTTAAGTTAGCGAATCTGTTGATTAAATTGTTTTTTTGATACCATAAAAAGCGACGAGGAAAAACAAATAAAATATGTCCGAGTTTAATCTCTTCGATTACGCGCCGATTGCCGTAATGTTTATCGTGGCGATGGGTTTTGCGGCAAGCCAGATTGTCGTTACGCAGCTTATCGGTCCGCGCAAAAGAACCGCCGTCAAGCTGATGCCGTATGAATGCGGCAAAGACCCCGTAGGCTCGGCGCGCGACAGGTTTTCAATTAAGTTTTATACGGTTGCGGTGATATTTCTGCTGTTCGATATTGAAGTTTTGTTTATGATTCCGTTTGCCGTAGCTTTTAAAACTTTACTCGCCGCGCAAAACGTCAGCGGCGCGGTTATGTATGGCACAATCGCGTTTATAGAAATTATGGTGTTTATCGCAACCCTGGTTGTCGGCTACATCTATGTTTGGAAAAAAGGCACTTTCGACTGGGGCATTCAGGCTCGCGCCGAAGCCCGCGTCGAAGCGCACGAATTAACGAATAAGAAACAGCAGCGCATAGCCGAATTGAAACGCGCGGCATAAGAATCGGGAGTTAGAATTATGGGTTTAGAGAATACAATTTTTGAATCGCTGCCCGACATCATCACCGTCAAACTCGATGCGGTCGTCAATTGGGCGAGAAAGTCGTCTATGTGGCCTGCCACGTTCGGCTTGGCTTGCTGCGCCATCGAGATGATGAACACGGTTAGTTCGCGCAACGACCTTTCCAGATTCGGCGCGGAAACTTTTCGCGCCAGTCCCAGACAAGCCGATGTGATGATTGTTTCGGGGCGCGTTTCGAGAAAAATGGCGCCGGTTCTGCGCCGTATCTATGACCAGATGCCAGAGCCGAAATGGGTGATTTCGATGGGCGCGTGCGCGACATCGGGCGGCGTTTTCGACAATTACGCGATTGTGCAGGGCGTAGATAAAATCGTGCCGGTCGATGTTTACGTTCCCGGCTGTCCGCCGCGCCCGGAAATGCTGATTCACGCGATTATGATGTTGCAGGAAAAGATTATGAACGAATCGGTCAAAGACCGCCGCGACACGATTGAGCCTGAATCGCGCGTGTCGATTGTTCCCGGAACTTTGCCCGTTACGATGGGCAGCGAATCGGAAACTGCGGCAAAACCGATGACGACGCGCCCGTATTCAATTGCTTCGCGCCACGAAAAAAGAAAGTCCTCTTAAACAGTTTGCAGCTATTTTCTATTTTATGACTGAAAAAGCGATGGAGTTTGTTGAAAGATTAAAAGCGGAAAATCCGGCTTGGGTTGCCGACTTAAAGGACGCGCGAGGCGAGATTACGATTTATGTTCCGCGCGAGTCGATTGTCGAAGTTTGCCGAACGCTGAAAACAAATCACGGCTTCGATATGCTCGCCGATTTGTGCGGCGCGGATTCGGGTCCCGAAGAAGACCCGCGTTTTGAAGTCAATTATCATTTGTTTTCGACCAAACATTTCGCGCGTCTGCGTCTGAAAGTTCTTCTTAGTGAAGACGAGCCGAATGTTTCGAGCGTCGTCGGCGTCTGGAAAACGGCGGACTGGCACGAGCGTGAAACTTACGATATGTTCGGCATAATCTTCGACGGTCATCCGAATTTAGCAAGAATTTTGCTGCCGTCCGATTTCGACGGACACGCGCTTCGTAAGGATTATCCGCTGCGCGGTTACGAGCCGTATAGCCTGACTTAAAAAATGATTAGCGTTGATGAAAAAATTTTGACCGAAGTTCGCCCGCTGCCGATTATTTACACGGTGGACGACCTGGATTTTATGCCGGAAGATACCAACCGTTATGAATTAATTGGAGGAAAACTATTTGTGTCTCGCGCGCCGCATCTCGACCATCAACGAACGGTTACAAATTTTATTATCGCTTTTGGCGAGTATTTGAAAAAAAATCCGATTGGCGAAATTTTAACCACGCCCGGCGTGATTTTCAGTCCGAAAGACGCTGTTATTCCCGACCTCGTTTTCGCTACGCACGAGACAATCAAGATGCACGTGGCGGGCGAAGACCAAAAGTTTGACGGGAAATTCACCGCCGCGCCCGAATTGATGATTGAAATTTTGTCTTACGGAAAGCAGGATATAAAACGCGACCGTATTTTCAAAAGACAGCTTTACGGCGATTACGGCGTGAAAGAATATTGGGTGGTTGACGGGTTGTTTAATACGATTGAAGTTTACCGGCTGGAAGAAAACGGGCAGAATTTAGTCAAACGATTCGAGGTTGACGAAAGCATCGAAACACCGATTCTGCCGGATTTTTCGCTGAAACTTGCAGACATTTTCAAATTTTAATTATGAGCGTTGCAGTAGATAACATTTCGAGCAAATTTGAACTCATCGACCAGCCGCTCGAATCGCAGATGACGCTTTCGATGGGTCCGCAGCATCCATCGACGCACGGCGTTTTGCGGCTCGAACTCCAGCTTGACGGCGAAATGGTCGTCCGCGCCATTCCCGACATCGGTTATCTCCACACGGGAATGGAGAAACTTTTCGAGTATAAAAAATACCAGCAAGGCATCGTTATTACCGACCGGATGGATTATTTAAATCCGCTCGGCAACAATCTCGCCTACGTGATGGCGGCTGAAAAACTGCTCGATTTGGAAATCCCCGAACGCGCGCAGGTTATCCGCGTGATGTTCTGCGAGCTTCAAAGAATCGCCTCGCATATGGTTTGGCTCGGAACGCACGCGCTCGACATCGGCGCGATGAGCGTTTTCTTTTACTGTTTCCGCCAGCGCGAAAAAATTTTGAATTTAATCGAAGCCGCATCGGGCGGACGAATGACGCCTTCGTATTTTCGCATCGGCGGTTTGATGATGGATTTGCCAGCCGGTTTCGACCGCCGCGTCAAACAATTTTTGGAAGATTTTCCCGCCGCGATGGAGATGTTTGAAACGCTCGTTACGGGAAATACTTTGTGGCAGAGCCGCACCAAAGGCATCGGCGTCATTACGGCGGAAGAAGCGATTGACTGGGGGTTAACGGGACCTTGCTTACGCGGCAGCAACGTCAGCGTCGATTTGCGGCGCGACAATCCGTATTCGGGTTATGAAACTTACGATTTTGAAGTTCCGGTCGAACCGGACGGCGACGTTTGGGCGCGTTTCCGCGTTCGTATGCGCGAGCTTTATGAATCTTATAAAATCGTTCGTCAGGCGGTTGACCGCCTTAAACCGGGACCGATTAAAGCCGACGCGCCGAAAGTCGTCCTTCCCGACCGCGACGATATGCGAAAACATATGGACGCGCTGATTCACCATTTTTTAATCGTCGCCGAAGGTTTTTCGATTCCCGAAGGCGAAGTTTATATGCCCATCGAAGCCTCGAAAGGCGAACTCGGCGTTTATATGAAAGCGGACGGTTCGCCCAAACCGGCGCGCGTTCATTTCAGAGGTCCGAGCTTCGTCAATTTGTCGGCTCTGCCCGTGATGAGCGAGGGCGAAATGGTCGCCGACGTTGTTGCAATTATCGGTTCGCTCGATATTGTTCTCGGTGAAATCGACAGGTAATTTTCTATGGCGGACGAACAATTAAATTATCGCGTAAATGAAATTCTGCGGATTGCAACCGGCTTGGTTACCGCCGTTAAAGAAATCAGAGATGTGCAGGATGAACATTCTCGTAAACTCGACGAAAACTCAAAGGATATTGCTACGTTGAAAACTGATGTTTCTACTTTGAAGACAGATGTTTCTTCTATAAAAGGCGATATAAAAACGCTTTCGGGACCAATAACCGAAATTGGATTGAAGGTTCTTGAAATTGATAAACGTCTGACGGCGGTTGAAAACCGACTCGATTCGATTGAAACAAAAATGACGACGCTTGAAAACGAAGTAAAACAAGTTCGTATTGAAGTTAGCGATTTGAAACAAAGAGTCGAAGAAGGTTTTGAAGTGAAAGCGAAAGTTGACGATTTAAATTCGCGCGTCGAAAAATTGGAAGAGTAAGGTATTTGCATAAAATATGTCAACAGCGGCAGTTCCGACTGATTATACAAATCAGGTTTTATACACCGAAGAGACGGCGAGTTTTGCGCCCGAAGTTTTAGCGGAAATCGACGCGCACATCGCCAAATATCCGCCGGAGCGAAAGCGTTCGGCGCTGATTCCGATTCTGCTACTCGTCATCCAGCGCGAGCGCGGCTACGTCGATAACGCGGGCGTCAACTATCTGGCGCAAAAACTTGAAGTCGAAGTAACCGACATCTGGGAGACGGCGACGTTTTATTCGATGTTCAATATGCGTCCCGTCGGGCGACATCACATACAGATTTGCAAAACGCTCTCCTGCAAAATTATGGGCGAGCCGCAGATTACCGAACATATCTGCAATCGTCTGGGCGTTCACGCGGGCGAGACGACGATGGACAAAAAATTTACCGTTTCATTAGTCGAATGTCTGGGAAGCTGCGGAACCGCGCCGATGATGCAAATCGGCTTCGATTACCACGAAGATTTGACGATTGAGAAAGTCGATAAGTTATTGGATTCATTGAAGTAAAATGTTTTATAAAGTCGTTCTGCAAAATTCCGAAGAAGGCTACAGCGTTTCGTGTCCGACGCTTCCGGGTTGCTGGTCTCAAGGTGAAACAGAAGACGAAGCGTTAGAAAATATCAAAGACGCGATTGAAGAATATCTATCTGTTTTGAATGAGCAATTGAAAAATGCCGACGTGCGCGAAGTAGAGGTTGCGGCGTAAATGGCGAAACTTTCCGGCGTTAATCATTTGAACGCGGTAAAGGCACTCGAAAAAGCGGGATTTTATATTGCCCGGCAAAGCAAGCATATCGTTATGACAAACAATTTGAGGATTGTCACGATTCCGCGTCCTAATCCTGTCAACGCTTTTACGATGGGCGGTATTGTTCGTGATGCGGGAATGACGATTGAAGAATTTAAGAAACTGCTTTAATCATTTTTATGGAAATCAAAGCAATCGGTTGCGAACCGTTACAATTAAAAAGAGTTCATTTGCAGGATTCGCACACGCTCAAGGTTTTTCAGGAGAACGGCGGTTATGCCAGTTTGCGAAAAGCGATGGGAATGACGCCGGACGAAATTATTAACGAAGTTAAAGCGTCTTCCCTGCGCGGGCGCGGCGGCGCGGGTTTTCCGACCGGAATGAAATGGAGCTTTGTGCCGCGCAATTCGCCGAAGCAGAAATACGTCGTCTGCAACGCCGACGAATCTGAGCCGGGAACATTTAAAGACCGTTATTTGCTCGAACGCGACCCGCACGCGCTGATTGAAGGAATGCTGATTGCCGCCTTCGCGCTCGGCTCGCAGGCGTGTTACGTTTATTTTCGCGGCGAATATAATTATTTAATCGACATATTGGACGACGCTATCGAGGAAGCGCGGGCGGCAAATATTGTCGGTAAAAACATTTTAGGCTCGGATTTCAGTTGCGAGTTTTACACGCACACCGGCGCGGGCGCTTATATCTGCGGCGAAGAAACCGCGCTTTTGTCGAGTCTTGAAGGTTATCGCGGACACCCGCGAATGAAACCGCCGTTTCCGGCAATCGAAGGTCTTTACGCATCGCCGACGGTCGTCAATAACGTCGAAACTTTAACCGCCGTTCCGCAAATTATCGAAATGGGCGGCGAAGCGTGGCGCAACTTGGGAACGGAAAAATCGGGCGGCACAAAATTGTGGTCAGTTTCGGGACACGTCAAAAAACCGGGCGTTTACGAGCTTCCGATGGGTTACAACGATTTGGAACGATTCATAATGGAAGACTGCGGCGGAATGCTGCGCGACGACAAAAAACTCAAAGCCGTAATTCCCGGCGGCTCAAGCGTTTACATTATGAATGCCGAACAAATTGTCGGCAAAAAAGTTTTGATGGATTACGAAGGTCTTGTAGAAGGCGGCTCGATGGTTGGTTCGGGCGGCTTTATCGTGATGGACGAAACTGTCGATATAATGGAATCGACAAAGAATCTGACCGAATTCTACAAACACGAATCGTGCGGCTGGTGTACGCCGTGCCGCGAAGGAACGGACTGGCTTTTGAAAATCTTCAACCGCGTTGCAACCGGCGGCGGGCGACCGGAAGACGCGCAACTGCTTCTCGATATTTGCGACAACATCGAAGGAAAATCTTTCTGCCCGCTCGGAGACGCGGCGGCGTGGCCTATTCAAAGCGCGATAAAACGATTTCCCGAAGACTTTAAAAAACATTTGCTGCGACAAGATTTTGCTCCGGCGGAAGCGGAAGCCGAAGCTCAGAAATTCTAAAAAATAAACAAGAGGTAAAATAAAATGGGTAAAGGCGATAAAAGAAGCAGACGCGGAAAGATTTTTGCCGGGAGTTACGGCAAGACGCGCCCGAAGAAAAAGAAAAATTCGGCTGTCAATAAAGAAAATAAAGCCGAAACAGCTACCAAAGAGTAAAATTTAACAGCAGTATCGAGTTAAAAAATGCCAACAGAACAAATCAAAGTTACTATCAACGAGCAGGAATTTGCGGTTGACAAGGGCGCGCGTCTGATTGACGTGTGCCGCGAGAAAGCCTTTAATATTCCATCGTTTTGTTATTACCAAGACCTCGCTTTGCAGGCGTCGTGCCGGATGTGTCTGGTTCGCATCGAAAAGATGCCGAAACTGCAAACTTCCTGCACGATAACCTGCACGGACGGGATGATTGTTACGACACAGAGCGAAGAAATCGAAAAAGCGCAGCGCGCGATGTCGGAATTTCTGCTTGCCAATCACCCGCTCGATTGTCCGGTTTGCGACCGCGGCGGCGAGTGCGAGTTGCAGGAAATGGTAATGGATTGGGGCAATTTGGAAGAGCGATTTGTCGAGCCGAAAAACGCGCAGCCCGAAAAATTCCTCTCGCCGATTGTCGCCAACGACCCGCAGCGCTGTATTTTGTGCAAACGCTGCACGAGAGTTTGCGACGAATGGATGGGCGAAGACGCCATCGAAGCCGGAAATCGCGGCGTCAATACGGTTATCGGAACTTACGGCGGCTGGCTCGGCTGTTCGCAGTGCGGAAACTGTATCGAAGTTTGTCCGACCGGAACGCTGCTCGACGGCGTTTATCGACACGAAACGCGCCCGTGGGAATTAGACCAGACGGTTACGACCGACACTTATTCTTCGGACGGAATGCAGCTCAGCATCGGCGCGCGCGGCGGACTTGTTCACCGAATTGTTGCCCGCGACAGATACGTTGACGGCTTAAACGGCGAATTTCTCGACGTAAAAGCCAGATTCGCGCACGAATTTATCAACCACGCCGACCGCATAAAAACGCCGCTGATTCGTTATACGAAAGGCGGAAAATTGATTCCGGCAACGTGGGACGACGCGATTCATTTTGTTGCCAATAAATTTAAGGAATCAAACAATATCGGCGTCGTCGCTTCGGCGAGATTGACGAACGAATCGGTTTTTACGCTCAAACGATTTGCTAAAGAAGTCGCAAACTCCGACAATTTCGCCGTTTCCGACGCTTATGATTTAGCGCCGTTTTTTGAGAATTTAAGCGTTCCGCTTTGCACACACAAGGAAATTCGGCACGCCAAAACGATTCTGCTTATCGGCGGCGAACCGGAAGAAGAACAGACGTTTACGGGCAAACAAATCCGGCAGGCGGTCAGAAACGGCGGCGCGAAATTTGTTGTCGTTCACGATACGACAATTCGTATGACGGAGCAGGCGACGCAGTTTATTCATATTAACAAAGGTTCATTTGACGCTTTCGCGCTCGCTTTCGCCGACGCTCCAAGTGCCGCGATTTTGAAAAAAATCGGCGCGGCGCAGTCGGAAATCGACGAACTGCTGAAAACAATCGGCGAATCGGAAGGCGATTTTATTATAATGCTCGGCAGAGATTTATCGCCGGAAGCACAGGCGATTATCGCCAATTCAGCCGCCAATTTCGGCTCGGAAAATCGTCGTGTTCTGCTCCATCCGCTTCCGCTCTACAATAATTCGGTCGGTGCAAACGATATGTCGAACGGCAAAAAGTCCCTTCGCGAAGTTTTGAAAACTTCCAAATCGCTTTTAATCGGCGGAAGTTTGTTTGAAGAGGACGCGAAACTTCTTGCAAATAAAGAGGTTGTCGTCGTGCAGGAGATGTTTGAAACCGAAACGACAGATTTTGCCGACGTTGTTCTGCCCGCCGCGAGTTTTGCCGAAGTTGACGGAACTTATACAAACAATACGGGATTTGTTCAGCGAGTTCGCCAGGCAATCGAGCCGGTCAATCAATCGAAAGCGGATTGGGCGATAACGTCTTTAATCGCACGCGAAATGGGCGTCGATTTCGGCTACAACTTCGCGGCAACGGCGGTTTTCAAAGCGATTGCCGATGCAGTTCCGGCTTACGCGGGAATACGTTATCCGCATTTAAAGGACGAATCGCGTCCCGTTCAGGTCAAACATCAGATTGCCGGAAAGCGTGATTTAACCGCAGAAACGGAAACTTTGCGACAAAGAGTCGAAGCGATGCCGGATGAAACGGGCAAGAATATCGTAAAGCCGAAAGTCGGGCACAAACTACACCGTTTGACGACGATGACGAGCAAAACGCCGCAGTTTCATCTGTTGGCGCACGGCAATCCGAAGCCGGAAAATCTGCTGGTTTCGCCGCTCGTCCAATTTAATCTGGACGGAACGCCGCGCGTCGAAAATATGGCGCTGGCGGCGTCGGTCGGCATCGGCGATAAGATTGAAGACAAGGAAAACGTCGCACACAAAGTAATTCCGAAATAAATAGAAAGCGGTGAAATACTGCTTTCTATTTATTTAACCGTTAATAAATTTTGTTCGCAATTAAAACGATTTATTAAAGATTGTGCTGTAATGAAAAAGCGCAATAAACTCTGATTTTCCAAACAGTTATAGATTCGAGATATGGAACCTATCATAAAATCAATGTTCCCGATTGTCGTGCTGTTCGGCGCGGCGACGGTCGCTTTCGGCGTCGTGATGATGATTGTCGCCTACACGGTTTTAGCCGAGCGCAAAGTTTTGGGCTGGATTCAGGGGCGCATCGGACCGAACCGCGTCGGACCGTGGGGAATGATGCAGCCGTTTGCAGACCTTTTGAAATTTATTTTGAAGGAAGAC
>JALZOE010000060.1 GCA_030857325.1 Acidobacteriota bacterium | reverse complement strand
CCGCGTCGATGGGCGCGGAAGTTACGGTTTTCAGCACGTCGCCGTCGAAAGAAGAAGATGCACGCAAATTGGGCGCGCACAATTTCGTCGTTACGAAAAATCCCGAAAATATGACGCCGCTCGCCGGAAGCTACGATTTTATTCTCGACACGGTTTCGGCTGACCACGATTTAAACGTGTATTTAAATTTATTGAAACGCGGCGGCGCTATGGTTTTAGTCGGCGCGCCCGAAAATCCGGCGGCGGTTTCAGCTTTTTCGCTTATCGGCGGCAACAAAACGCTCGCCGGTTCGATGATTGGCGGCATCGCGGAAACTCAGGAAATGCTCGACTACTGCGCGGCGAATAAAATCTTGTCCGAAGTCGAAGTTATTCCCGTTCAGAAGATTGACGAAGCCTACGAGCGCACGGTCAAATCGGACGTTCGTTATCGTTTCGTCATCGATATGAAATCTTTGTAAGAGAATCGAAACCTTAAAAAAAAATATCGCTGTTAATCGTTTGATTGGCGGCGATTTTTTCGTGAAACGTCCAAATCATTTGCCGCATCTGAAAATCACGCAAATTAAACGCTTCGGAAATTGTAATAGTGAACTTCAAACAGCTTTTCGGTCAAATACTTTTTACGCTTTTGCTTTTAACGAATTTCGCCTGCGCCGCTTCGAGCGACGATTTGCCCGCGCCGAAACAGACGCCGAAGATGCGCGTCGAAACGGTTGCCGCGAATCTCGAAGTCGTCTGGTCAATCGTTTTCGCGCCGGACGGCAGAATGTTTTTCACCGAACGTCCGGGCAGAGTTCGCGTTATGGAAAACGGCAAACTGCGCGCCCAACCTTTTTTCACCGTTCCCGACATCGAGACTTCGGGCGAAAGCGGTTTGATGGGAATGACGCTTCATCCGAATTTCGCCGCAAATCATTGGGTTTATTTGGCTTACGCTTATCAGGACGCGAATAAAAATCAAACCGTCCGCGTCGCTCGTTACCGCGAAACGAGCGAAACTTTGATTGAGCCGAAGACGATAATCGAAAATGTTCCCGCCTCGCGTTATCATTCCGGCACGCGTCTGAAATTCGGCGCGGACGGCAAACTTTACATCACGACGGGCGACGCGACAAAGCAGACACGCGCTCAGGATTTGGCTTCGATAAACGGCAAAACTCTGCGCTTAAACGACGACGGCACGATTCCCGACGATAATCCTTTTTTGAATCAGAAAAACGCGCGTCCCGAAATCTGGACTTACGGACACCGCAACGCTCAGGGAATGGATTTTCAACCGGAAACCGGCTTGATGTTTCAAACCGAACACGGACCTTCGATTATCGACGGCGTTTCCCTGTTCAAACGAACAGGCGGCGACGAAGTAAACGTCGTCGAGCGCGGCAAAAATTACGGCTGGGCGAAAATCAGCCACAACACCAGACGAGACGGAATGGAAACGCCGATTGTCCAGTATTCACCGGCGGTCGCGCCCGCGAGCGGAATGTTTTATCGCGGCGATTTATTTCCCGAATTAAAAGGCAATTTTCTCTTCGGCGCGCTCAAAGGCGAATCAATCGTTCGTCTCGTTCTCGACAAAAGAAAAGTCGTCGCTCAGGAAAAACTATTTTTGAAAACCTACGGGCGCATCCGCGAAGTCAGCGAAGCGCCGGACGGCTCGATTTATTTTTCAACCTCGAACCGCGACGGGCGCGGCGACGCGACTGCGACCGACGACCGAATTTTGCGCATCGTTCCGGCGGAAAGCGAACGCGCAAAATCCCTGACAAAATAAAACTGTCCAAATAAAAAAAGTCGTTTATAATATTTTGAATTATGACTAAAGAATTTGAAAAATCCGTCGAAGCGGTAAAATTGGCTTCGCGCCGCCAGTTCGTCAAAACAATCGCCGCGCTCGCCGTCGCCGCGCCGATTGTCGCATCAGCACAAACAACCACGACAAAAGAGGCGACCGCGCCACCGAATCCACAGCCGACGCCCGCGCCACAGACGATTTCGCCCGTGGCAAAGGCTTACGGCGAAGTAGCCGAAGCGCGTTTCGGCAGTAAATTAACCGCCGAACAGTTGTCGTCGGTCAAACGCGATTTGGAAGGCAACGTCCGCACCGCCGACCGCCTGCGCACCGTAAAACTGCTGAACGCCGACGAGCCGGATTTCGTTTTCAGCGCGTAATTGTTGATGTAATAAATGTGAAGAAAAAACTAATTCCGTATAATACAAAGTTAAATTTATTTGCGGCAAGGACTTACAGGAAAAGTGGAACTTTTTACTGCTCAAATTCGTAATTCCGCAAAAAACTTAACACATCGTTGCAGCCGACCCCGCCGACGAACTCAAGATGACTCCGCTTGGAACATTCGCACCGCTTAACTTGAGTGCGTCGGCGGCACGCCTTCAGATTCGTGTAAGTCAGCCGCCCTCTGGTAACATTGAGTGAACACGAATCTGAAGGGGCGGCTGAACTCAATCGTTCGGTGTCTTCTTTTGAAATGAGGGTAAGGATATGATTAGAAATTTCATTTTATTGTTTTTAGTTCTTGGCGTAGCTGTTTCTACTCAAGCGCAAACACCACAATCGAAATTGCGTGTTGAGTTTGAGGGAAACAAAATCTTTTCTTCGGATACTTTGCTCAAAAAGTTAAATTTTTGTCTTACCAAATATTCTGATTCAGAGGACAAATATGATGCCAGGCGGTTCAATTATTGCTTGCAGAAAGATATGCGGAGTTTTTTGCAAAGTCAGGGTTATTTGAGCGCAAAGATTGACGAGCCAAAAGTTCAGGAGAACGACCAAAGTTTGAAAGTTAGCGTTTTGATTGAAGAAGGAACGCTTTACCGCTTAGGAAATATTAACATTCAAGGCGCAAAAGTTTTTACGTCCGAACAGTTGCTTGAAAAACTCAATCTTAAAACAGGCGACATTGCCGACGGTCAAGAATTGCAGGAATGGTTATATGAGCGAGTTAGAAATTTATACGCCGATAAAGGTTACATTCAAAACAATGCTGAGTTCGAGCCAACATTTAAGCCTGACGCTGAAAAAGCAAGCGAAGGAATAGCAGATTTAGAAATTGTTGTTGATGAAGGTTTGCGTTTTACAATCGGCAGAATTGAATTTATTGGAAACGGTCAAACGTCTGAACGAGTTTTAAGAAGCGCGTTACTCATAAAGAAAGATGAAACTTTCAATCAGCAACGTCTTATCGAGAGCGTTAAAAAACTAAATGGTTTGGGCTTGTTTAAGTGGATTGATAAAGACAAAGATGTCGAACTCAGAACTGATAACGAAAGTCCTTTGTTAAAAATCAACATTCGAGTAACGGAGAAAAAATCCTTTTTAAAACAACGCAAGGCTAACAAGTTATTGGACGTGAGCGCGGAACGGCGACGTTGTTTTCTTTACCAGCTTGCGTGTGTTTCGCGCCACGGCAACGCTGCCGTTGCTGTGAGATTCCACCGACACTATTTAAACTTTAAGAATAATGCAAATTAGAATTCAATTGATTTTCCAAACTATATTTTCTTAAAAACTTATGCTTTCCGACGACATTTTATATTTATCAATCACGGAATTGGCGAAACTTTTGAAAGCGCGCAAGATTTCGCCCGTCGAATTGACCGAAAGTTATCTTCAAAGGCTCGAACGATACGGCGAGCGGTTAGGAGCGGTTGCCGAAGTTATGCGCGAATCCGCTTTGACTGAGGCGCGCGCTGCCGAAAGTGAAATTAAACGCGGGCGTTATCGCGGAGTTTTGCACGGCGTTCCATACGGCGCGAAGGATTTGCTGGCGACGACCAATGCGAAGACGACCTGGGGCGCGACGCCGTATCGCAACCAGCAGTTCGATTACGACGCGACGGTTGTTAAAAAACTTCGGGCGGCGGGCGCGATTCTGGCGGCGAAACTGGCGATGGTCGAGCTGGCGGGCGGAATGGGTTACAACGAAGCGGGCGCGAGCTGGACAGGCGCGGGGCGAACGCCGTGGAATACGGATTTCTGGAGCGGCGGCTCGTCGTCGGGTCCGGGCGCGGCGGTGGCGGCGTGGCTCGTTCCTTTTGCCATCGGCTCGGAAACTTCCGGCTCGATTTTAACTCCGGCGGCGTTTTGCGGTGTTTCGGGTTTGCGTCCGACTTACGGCGCGGTTTCACGGCACGGCGCGATGGCGCTGTCGTGGACGCTCGATAAAATCGGTCCGATGTGCCGTTCAGCCGAAGATTGCCGGATTGTTTTGCGGGCGATTGCGGGACGCGACACACTCGACGCCAGTTCGAGAGATTTTCCGAAACGAAAAGCGGACAAACGGGCGAAAAATCAAAAATTGCGCGTCGGCGTTTTGAAAGATTCGTTTGAAAAAACGCAGCCGGAAGTGCGCGATAATTTTCTGCGCTCGATTCAGGTTTTGAAAGGTTTCAGTGACGTAAAAATGGACGTTGCGCTGCCGGATTTTCCATACGGCGCGGCAGTCGGGACGATTGTTGACGCGGAAGGCGCGAGCGCGTTTCGGGATTTGATTGAATCGGGCAAAGTTCAGGAATTAGCGTCGCCGTCGGGCAGAACCGGCGGTTACGCGGCGTCGTTGGTTACGGCTGTCGATTATCTGCACGCGATGCGGCTGCGCGCGCCGATGCGCCGGGCGTGGACGGAAATGTTCAAAAACATTGATTTATTAATCGCGCCGACGCGCTCGACCGTCGCTTATCCGGTTGCGAAAACTTTCGATAAAGCGTATCCGGGAATCGGCGGAGCTTCGCCAATCGGCGCGAGTAATCTCGTCGGCGTTCCGGCTATTTCCATTCCGAACGGCTTCGGGCAGAACAATCTGCCGACGGGAATTCAGTTCATCGGCGCGGCGTGGAACGACGATTTAATTTTAGACACAGCCGTTCGGGTTCAGCAGACAACCGATTGGCACAAAAAGCGCCCTTCGCTTTAATTTTAGAAATTATTTTCAGGAGAATTGGACGCGGACGAACACCGATGAAGCGGATTGGCACGGATTTTCCAAAAATTTCATATCCGCTCCAATCTGCCAAATCAGCGTTTGTCCGCGTCCTATTTCCTATACAAACAGGAGAAATTAAAAATGATTACAGTTGCAAACAGAATTTATGTCAAAGCCGAATACGGCGAGGCGTTTGAAAAAGTTTTTCGCGAGCGCGCAAAACTCGTCGATGAAATGCCGGGTTTCGTGTCCAATCAGGTTTTGCGTCCCGTCAACGACGGCGAGCCTTATATTGTTTTTACAATCTGGAACAGCCGCGAAGATTTTATGAACTGGGTGCGTTCCGACGCGTTCGTTAAAGGACACGCGCAATCGGGAACGTTGCCGAAAGACGCTTATTCGCAACCCAATGTGCTGGAGATGCACGAAATTGTGCAGGACTCGGCACGTCCCGATTTGACGCCCGAACCGCGCGGCGGCGAGTTTAAGATGCACTGATTATAAAACGAGTATTTATTTACGGCTCACAATCCCGAAAATATTTTTTAGCCACAGATGAACACGAATAAACGCGGATAAGAGATGATTGAAAATCAGGATTTTTTTTAACCGGAAAAATTATCTGAGTCAATCCGTGTTCGTCTGTAGTAGAAGTTACGCGGTTGAAGAAATATTCGGAATAGATTGAAGATGAAAGATACCGGATGAAAGATAAAATCTATCGGTTATTATCTATTATTCCGCATCTGTTCCGACGTGTTTTAACCATATTTTCCGACACTCGTTTTTTCAACCGCGTAACTTCTATGCGGGTTAAAGAATCTTATAAAAATTTCCGTTCCACTACTTAAAGACGTTGCGCCAGAAGCCACGGCAGCAAATCTTTTTCGCCGAGCGCGTTCATCCAGACGTTATGCCCGACGCCCGCGTATTCGTTATATTTTACATTTCCGCCGTTTGCTTTGAGAGCTTCGACAAGTTTACGCGATTCGGTTACGGGAACGATTCGGTCATCCGCGCCGTGAAACAGCCACGCCGGAGTTTTGCCGATTTTTTCGGCAACGGGCGCGAAACGCTCGCCGTTTACAATCGAACTGCCGCCGCAAATCGAGACGAGCGCGGCGAATTTTTGCGGGTAAGCGGCGGCGAAATGCCAGACGCCGTAACCGCCCATCGAAACGCCGGTTAAATAAACGCGAGATTTATCGGCGCTGAATTCTTCGACGGTTTGCGCCAGCGATTTCATCATCATTTCGTCCATTATCGGGTCTGACCAATAACTTCCCGCGCGGCACTGCGGCAGCAGAACGATTGCCCCAACCTGTCCGAAATAATGGTGAACCAGCAAGCCGCCCGCGCCCGTCGTCGGCACAAAACCGCCCGTTCCGCGCTGACCGATGCCGTGCAGAAAAACAATAATCGGCGCGTTTTCCTCGTTTTGAAGTTGAGCCGGAACGTAAATCTGATAATTGTAACCGCTCGAATCGATTGTTACGCTTCGATTTTCGAGCATTCCTTTTTCCGCGCCGGACGCGGCGTTCGAGATTAAACCGCCGACAACCGACAATAATTCTTTTCGCATAATCAATCTTTAAATTTGTTAGCCCGTGTTTCGTTTTATTATTCTACGATTATAAAATTTTTGAAGATATTGCGCGACCTGCAAAAAAAGACACGAAAAAGAAAGCCGGACAAATAAAATAAATTAACTTTGCCCTTTCCTTTTTTCGTGTTTCTTCGTGTATTTCGCGGGCAGAAAATTCTTAAAGTTCACCGGACGACAGCTTGTGCCAACTATGTTTTCAGTGTTAAGAAGACGCCGAAGGCTCGTTTTTTGAATCGATTGCCGTAAATTCCGCCATTATCAGCCGCTCGCCGCTTTCGGTTTTCGGCAAATTCTTTCGCGGCAGCGCCGATTCCGCATTTTCCTCGTCCGCGCGCGGCAGAAGTAAGACGACGAGCAGAGATAAAGCGGAAAGCAGCGCGCCGACCCAGAAAACCTTGTGAATCGAAGCCGCCATCGCGTCGCGCAGAACGTCGAGCGCGCCCGCCGGCAAATCGGCTTGCGCCCGCTGGTCAATCAGCGCGTTCGGATTGGCGGCAAAGGCTTCGGCTTGCGTTTGCGAGATGACGCCGCTTCCGTCTTTTACGGCTGAATTGAGATTTGTAACCAGTCCGGCGGACAAAATCGCGCCCATCACCGCGACGCCGAACGCGCCGCCGATTGAACGCGAAAATTGGTTTAACGACGTGGCGACGCCGAGTTCCGATTTATCGACCGCCTGCTGGACGGCAATCAGCAGGGTGAGCATCGTCAAACCCAAGCCCGAACCGATTAGAATTAAATCAATGTAAAGCCAGAATCTGGCTGTTTCGCGCTCGAACATCGAAAGAAAAACGAATCCGACGGTCAGCAGAACGAAACCGACGACGCTAATTGAACGATAACTGAGCTTTAACATCAGACGCCCGCCGACGATTGACATAATAACCCAGCTGACCATCAGCGGCGTCAAAAGCGAACCGGCTTCGGTCGCCGTCGAGCCGAGCGCGCCCTGCGCGAACAGCGGCACGAACGAAATGACGCCGAACATCGCCACACCCGCCAGAAATCCCGCGCCGACGGCAACCGAAACCGTCCGGTTTTTGAATAAATGAAAAGGAATAATCGGGTCGGCGGCGCGGCGTTCGGCAACCGCGAAAAGCAAGAGCAAAAGACCGGCGCCGCCGATAAACATTAGATTACGCGGCGAAAAAAATGTCGCCAAAGTCGTTCCGCCTTCGACGAGCGCGAGCATCATCAGACCAATCGACGCCATCAAAAGCGTCGCTCCGGCGTAATCGATTGCCGGGCGCGTCGTGTGTTTCGGCTCTTTTAGAGCGATTCCCATTATCAAAGCCGCCGCCAGACCGACCGGCAGATTGATAAAGAAAACCCAGTGCCACGAAAGTTTGTCGGTGATAAATCCGCCGACGACCGGACCGATGACGCTCGAAAAACCCCAGACGCCGCTGAAATACGCCTGCATTTTCGCGCGTTCCTTTAAGGTAAAAATATCGCCGATTATCGTCATTCCCAAGGGAACGAGCGCGCCCGCGCCCAAACCCTGAATCGCCCGAAAAACGATTAACTGCGTCATCGAACCCGACAATCCCGACAAAACCGAACCGATTAAAAATACGGCAATCCCGACCTGATACAAAACACGCCGCCCGTAAAGGTCGGACAATTTTCCCCAAACCGGAACGGTTACGGTCGATGTAATCAGGTAAGCCGAAAACACCCAACTGTAATGATTTAGCCCGCCTAAGCTCGCAATGACCGTCGGCATCGCCGTCCCGATAACGGTCGCTTCGAGCGCCGCTAAAAACATTCCGGTCATCACGCCGATTGTTACCGCCCATCTTCTTTTCGCCGTCATCTGGAGTCGCGGCTTGTCCTTCTCGTCCGTTTCCGTAAATTCTTCCACCGTGTTTCCCTTGTAAATAAAATCGCTGACTTTAACTTTAACTAAAAAAACTCCGTGCATAAAACGCCGAATTGAAAAGTATTTTTCAGTTTGCAACAAAACAAAAGTTTCTCGCGTAGAATAAACTGTTTTCAAAACTTTGAGTTCATCAGCAATCCGAATAAATTATTATGCCGCTTCAAAAATGCGCTTTTGTTTTCGTCTTTTTCGTTTTATTTTCTTCGTCCGTTTTTCAAATCCAGGCTCAAAATTCCCAGTCGTATCTGACAGAACCGGCGATTTCGCCCGACCGCAAGGAAATCGCTTTTGTTTCTGGCGGCGATATTTGGTCTGTTTCGTCAACGGGCGGCGCGGCGCAATTGCTCGTCTCGCATCCGGCAACCGAATCGCGTCCGCTGTATTCGCCGGACGGCAAAAAATTGGCGTTTGTTTCAAACCGCACGGGCGGCGGCGACGTTTACGTTTTAAATTTTGAAACGAACGATTTGCAGAGATTGACTTTCGACAGCGCGCCCGAACAACTCGACGCCTGGTCGCGGGACGGCGAATGGATTTATTTTTCGTCCAACGCAACGGATATTGCCGGAATGAACGACATTTTCCGTGTCCGCGCATCGGGCGGAACGCCTTTGCCGTTCAGCGCCGACCGTTATACAAACGAATTCGGCGCGGCGCTCGCGCCCGACGGCACAATGGCTTTTACGGCGCGCGGAATTTCAAATTCGCAATGGTGGCGCAAAGGGCGCAGTCATATCGACGAAAGCGAAATCTGGCTCAAAAAAGATGCGGGTTACGAGCGGATTTTGCCAACGGGAGCGAAACAATTGTGGACGATGTGGAGCGCGGACGGCTCGCGTATTTATTTTGTTTCCGACAGAAGCGGCGCGCAGAACATCTGGACTTTGCCCTTGAAAGGTCAGGCAAAACAATTGACGAATTTTACCGACGGGCGCGTTTTGTGGGCGAATATTTCCAACGACGGTAAGCAGATTGTTTTCGAGCGCAATTTTGGCATCTGGCAGATGGACACGGGCGGCGGAAAACCGGGTCAAATCCCGATAACTCTGCGCGGAACAGCCGCCAATCCGCTCGCCGAGCGCGTCAGTCTTTCGTCGCAAATCCGCGAATTTTCTCTTTCGCCCGACGGTAAAAAAGTCGCTCTCGCCGCGCGCGGCGAGATTTTCGCGGCGCTCTCGAAAGAAGCGAACGAAGCGGTTCGCATCACAAGCACGCCCGCGCCCGAATCATTTGTCGCCTGGTCGCCCGACAGCCGAAAGC
>JALZOE010000410.1 GCA_030857325.1 Acidobacteriota bacterium | reverse complement strand
GCGAGATGCAGCTCAAACTTTTGCAGCAGCAGGTTGACCCGCATTTTTTGTTTAATAATCTGAATGTGCTTTCCGCACTGGTCGAAAAAGACCCCGAAATTGCCAACAAATTTCTAAACCGGCTGGCTGAGCTTTACCGCTACATTCTGCAGACTCAAAATGTCGAAATCGTTCCCGTTAAAGATGAACTTGCTTTCGCGGAGAATTATCTTTACCTTCTCAAGCAGCGGTTCGGCGCGGCTTACGATTTCGACTGGCAAGTGCCGCTCGGTAAAATCAACGGGCAGATGATTGTTCCGGCGGCGCTTCAAGGTTTGCTTGAAAATGTCGTCAAACACAACGCCGGAAACCACAAAAAGCCTTTGCAGATTAAAATAGTGTTAAATGAAGATTTTTTAGCGGTCGAAAACGAAATATGCGCTAAATCAAATGCTCAAACGGAGAGCGGAACCGGGTTGCAAAACCTCGCAGCGCGCTATTCCTTTTTAACCGAAATGCCGGTTGAAGTTTTACGGGACGAAACTGTTTTCAGAGTCACACTTCCTTTACTCCGCTTGAAGAAATGAGAATTGTTATTATCGAAGATGAACCTCTCGCCGGTGAAAAATTATGTGAGTTTGTCCGGCGCTATGACCGGGAGATTCAAATTGCCGCCCGTCTTGAGAGCCTCAAAGATTGCCATGTTTGGTTTCGGGAAAATCGTTCGCCCGATCTTGTTTTATCCGACATCGAATTGCTCGACGGCAACGTTTTTCACCTTTTTGAAAGCGGCAAAATTACCTGTCCAATCATTTTTATCACTGCTTACGACCGTTTTTGGCTTCAGGCATTCGAGCGAAACGGAATCGCTTATTTGCTCAAACCGTTCAATTATGAAAAATTTGTCGCCGCGATGCGGAAGTTTGAAGCTCTTAAACAAAACTTTGCGTCAGCACAGCAGGATTTCTGGAGCGAGATGCAGGCTAAATTTATCCAGCCGCAATATAAAGAACGCTTTGTCATTAAAGTCAAAGGCGGCATTAAACTTCTCGAAACTGGGCACATTGCCTTTATTCAAATGCAAAACGAAATTCCGTTTGCCATAGACGGCGCTGGCGGCAAATATCCTCTCAATGAAAGTCTCGCCAAACTCAAAGGAATCTTAAATCCCAAAATGTTTTTTCGTCTTAATCGAAGCGAAATCGTGAATCTTAATTTTATCGAAAGTCTCGCGCCGGATTTCCACGACCGGCTCGTTATTAAAATTTTAAATTTGAACGTCAAGCTCGTTTCCAGCACAAATCGCACGCCGGATTTACGCAGATGGCTCGAAGGTCAATGAGAAAGCCGATAGTTTTCAACCTTCGCCCGATTGACGAATGCAAAAGAATTTGCTGAATTTCTGAAAGGGCTTTTTCCGATTGAAATAATCTGGAATTTAGACGGAATCGTTTCAAAACTTCCCGCAAGCTGATAGAACCGCGCTGAAGTTTTAATTCGGCTCTTTTAGAAAATAATCGCCCGCGCGTTTTTCGCTCTCGATTGTCCATCCGTCGTTTAGTTGGAGTGTCCATCCGCTGTATACGGAATTTGTTCAATCCACTTTATCAACGCTCTTTCAGAACCGGCAAAATCACTTGCGAGCGGTAACGCTTTGAATGAAAAACCGTTTGCCTGACGGTTTTGAAAACTGTCGCCCTCATCGGATTTTCGCCCGTGTTGGGATTTCGGTCGTATTTGGGAAAATTGCTTGAGGAAACTTCCAGCCGTAGGCGGCTTCCCTTTTGTAATTTAATCGCTGTTGCTCCCATTTCAATTTCAAATTTATAAACTTGCTCCGGCATTAGCTGATTAGAAACGCCTTTAGATTCGAGAGAACGCCCGCGCCTGATTCCGCTTTCGATTGTTCGTGCATATCCGTCGGAACGCACTTCTACGAGTTTTGCAGTAAAATCCGTATCTTTTCCTTCGCTCGAAGCGTAAATTACGGCGCGAATCGGTCCGGTTATGGTCATGGGATTTTCGAGCGGAGCCGAATCAAAAATCAGCACGTCCGCTCTTTTTTCGGTAAATTGCTGGTTTTTGACTCCGATGAGCCACGGCAGAAACGGTGAATTCGCGCCGCCTACAGTAGGAACAGGATTGTGGGGGTCAAATGTGAAAACGCTTGATTTTGATCCGCTCAGGTTTTGTCTGGACAAGAAACCCGAATTTTCTTTATTTTCGCTTTTGTTTAAATACCACTTTTCGTAACGCGCATTATCCGGCGTCCATTTGCCGGATTCATGCCAGCGGTTTTCGCCCATGACGAAATACTTGACCGCCGGTTCGCGTGCCGTCTCGTTGTAAATTCCTTTCAGATGATAATCGAACCAGCGAATTGAAAGAGCCAGCAGTTTTTCGCGTCCCATTGCGGCTTCGGCTCCGAAATCCTCGTCTCCGGCTTTGGTCGTCTTTTGATAAATCTCGTTGTGCGCCCAGTGACCGATGAGCAGCTTTTGCGAGTCGGCTTTTGGGGAATGACGCCGAATGTTCTCGTAGGCGCGAAGCGTATCTCGATAAACATAATCAAACCAGCCGGTAACGTGCAGAATCGGGATTTTCACATTTTCATAAGCAAAATCGTCGCCCGGCATTCCCATCAATGTTTGATCGAACCGTTCGCCAAAAGCCTTTTCAAGAGGCGAAGACAAAAAAACCTTATTTATCTGCTCTTGGGATGCCGGTTTTCCGGTCGCTTGAAAAACAAGCCACGGCAGATGGTCTCCGAGCCGGAAGGCTCCGCCTTCGGAAATGAATGATTTCAGATCTGTCCAGCCGGAAATATTTATACCCGCCGCGAGACACGAGTTGTTTCCGGCGGAAGCCATCTGCAATCCGGCATAAGCCAGATATGAAGCTCCCCAAAATCCGGCTTTGGCGTTATTCCACGGCTGTCTGCAAACCCATTCGAGCGTGGCGGCGCCGTCGCTTTTTTCATACCGAAAGGGAGCGAAAACGCCATCCGCTCCGCTCGTCCCGCGCACATCCTGAACGACGACGGCATAGCCCGCCTGTGCAAATGTTTCACCTACCGTCTTTTGAGCAGCACCGCCGTAAGGCGTGCGGATAATTATTGCGGGATATTTACCTTCCTTTTCGGGCAAGTAAATTTGCGTGTTTAAATTTATCCCGTCGGCAGTCGGAATCTTTGTTTGAATTTTGCGGACGGTCGGTTGTTGCGCTTCCGCCTTAAACAACAAAATGAACAATAACAGGCAGGCTGAAATTGCCCGTAATAAATATCCGATTCTTAATCTTTCGATTGATTTCATTAAATTTTTCTCCCGGATGAATTTTTCAAAAACAACTTCCGGTAGAAAAATACGAAATCATCACCGCGCGGTTATTAACATTTGT
>JALZOE010000059.1 GCA_030857325.1 Acidobacteriota bacterium | reverse complement strand
AATGGCGATGACATCGCCTTTCTTCAGTTCGGGCTTCAGATGCTCGACGATTGAATCGGCGTCGGGAAAGCTCATTGCCGGTTTGCCCTGCATACCGATGTTTCCGACCAGTTCGCCGACATCTAAAACCTTGCCGAGTTCGCTCGCTTTCGACGTGTTATAGACTCCGGCGATGATAACGTAATCGGCGTAGGCAAAGGCTTTAGTATAAGGTTCTTGAAAAACGGCGAGACGCGACGACCACGAGCGCGGCTCGAAAACGGCGATTAGACGTTTGCCCGCGTATTTCATTTTCAAGGCTTTCAAGGTTTCCTCGACCGCCGTCGGATGATGAGCGAAATCGTCGATAACGGTTACGCCGCGTTCGACGCCGCGAACTTCGACGCGCCGCTTGACGCTTTTAAATGTCAAAAACGATTCCTGAATTTTTTCCTTTGAAACGCCCCACGCGTCGGCGGCAATTATTACGGCTAAACAATTTCGCACGTTAAATTCGCCGATAAGATGCGTCTCAAATTCGCCCCAACTGTGTCCGTCTTTGAAAACGGTAAAGCGCGTAACGTCGGTTGAAAAATCGATGTAGCGCGCCTGCCATTTGGCGTCGTCCGACGTGCCGAAGGTTTCGATTGTCGTATTTAATTTGCCGTCCATTTCGGTTAAAACTTCGCGCACGACCGGCGAATCAATACCCGCAATCAAACGCCCGTTTGACGGCACGAGATTCATCAAACGGGAAAACTCGAATTTAATATCGTCTAAATTGTCGTAAATATCGGCGTGGTCGAATTCGATGTTGTTGACAATCGCAATCTCCGGCAAATAGTGCATAAACTTCGGCTTTTTATCGAAATACGCCGTGTCGTATTCGTCGCCTTCGATGACGAAATAATCGCTGTCCGAGACGCGAAAACTCGCGCCGAAATTTTGGACGATGCCGCCGACTAAAAAACCCGGATTCAAACCGCCGACTTCCGCCACCCACGTCGCGATGCTCGTCGTCGTCGTTTTCCCGTGCGTTCCGGCAACGACCAGCGAACGCCGCCCGCGTATAAATTCTTCTTTGACGATTTCCGCCTGCGAGCGGTAAAAAAGTTTGCGGTTCAAGACTTCTTCAAGCTCGGCGTTGCCGCGCGAAATGGCGTTGCCGACAATCGTGCAGTCCGCGCCGATATTAGCGTTCTCGGCGTTGTAGCCGTTTAAAATCTCGATTCCCAACGCCTCCAACTGCGTTGACATCGGCGGATAAACATTCTGGTCCGAACCCGTAACTTTGTGTCCGCGCGCCTGAAGCATTCCGGCAAGACTCGCCATCGCCGTTCCGCAGATTCCGATTAAATGATAGTGCATAAGTGCTGTTTTTGATTATATTTACCCGATGTTATCTAACGCCGCTTACCGATTTTCCCAACATATACTATCACTTGAAAACAGTTCGGTAAAAGCAGCTAACCGATACGTTTTCAGATACGGAAAATTTGTAAATGGATCAAATACTTTATAGATACCGCTTTTACTTAACAAAACAGTTCGTTTGGGTTTCAGATATTAAAGCCTTTGTTTGTGAATTAACTTAAGGCTTTTTCTTTTTTTAAATGATGGTAATAAACTAAATTTTCCGCAATACAAAAACTCGACAAATTCAATTAAAATCACGGCGGAAAAGAAGCCCGCGCGCTGTGAAGATTACGTCCGCGAAAAAGTTTTCGCCATTGATTTTGACGAGAAAAGCGTGCGCGTCGCCAAGACTTTGAACTTAATCGCGGGCGACGGGCAAACACTAAAAGAAGGCGTCAATCCGTATTATATTGCGGGTTTTATCAATTCGGTTATCGGCAAAATGTTTGTTCGGCAAATCAGCACCGGACAAATCAATCCGTTTCTCGGTTTGGGAAACCTCCGCACAATTCCGATTCCGCTTTTCGATAACGCCGACGAAATCGGCGCACATATCAAACAAAAAGTTATCGAAGCCGAACAAACGCAAAGCCAATCAAAACACCTGCTCGAAACCGCTAAACGCGCTGTCGAGATTGCCGTTGAACAGGATGAAAAAGCTGCTTTGCAATGGATACTGTCTGAAAATTAAAGTATCGAAAGTAAAATGATTTGGTTCTGCCGCTGTTTTGAATTAGTCTGTTAAGGCGAAAGACGCGGTTGGGTTTATGAGAAAATTATCATCGGTTTTAATCGTTTTATTTTTAACCGCTACGGCGCGCCCGTAACGCAAAGACGGTTTCGAGCGCCGCGCATTGTTAAGTTATTAAAAGGAAAATTATGAGCGAAACGCAGAGACGAGTAACGGGAAGTTTTCAGGCGGTTGACGAGAGCGGCAACGAGTATCACGTCGTCGAATATACCGTTTTTCGGCACACGACGACGGCTGAAATTACATACGGCGACGACGACGGCGGTGTTAAGGAATACGAGCTGGCAAACGGCGCGCCGCTCAGGCGTGTCGGCAAAACGAATTTCGAGATTGAACCGGACGGCGTTAAAATCAGCCGGAAAAATTAGAAAACCGCATTCGATAAACAAAAACCGAACGACTTTTTAATAAAAATCGTTCGGTTTTTCACGCTTTACACAAAAGAATTTTTCTCGTCTGTTTTCTCAAATCAAAATCTTAATCCAGCCGTCTTCGACCGAAACTTCGTAGCTTTCAATCGAGCAGTTTTTTTTCTCAAAACATTCGCCGCTCCTGACATCGAAGCGCCAGCCGTGCAAATCGCATTCGACAATATTTCCGTAAAGCCTCGAATCGGCGAGCGGATAGGCTTTGTGCGGGCAGAAATTCTCGACGGCGTAAAATTTGCCGCCCGCGTTAAAGAGCGCGATTTCGCTGCCGTCCTTTAATTGGACGGTCGCGCCGCGTCCTTCGGGAACGGCGTCGGCGCGCCCGATTGTTACCAGTTTTCCCATCCGTTTCGGTTTACGCTTGTTTTCGTAAAGTTTTCCCATAGCATTTCAACATTTACCATTTATCATTTATCATTTATCAAAAGGCTTTCGGCAAAATAATTTCAATTTGCTTTGTGGTAAATGATAAATGGTAAACGGTAAATGGTAAACGGTATGACGGAGAAAAATCTTTCGGAAAACGCGCGCCGCCGCTGCCGCGAAATTATGACGGGCAGCGTCAAAACGGCGAATCGTGAAATGAATTTACAGGAAGTGGCGCGTCTGATGAGGAGCGGCGATATGGGCGCGATGCCGGTTGTCGAAGCCGGAAAGCTCGTCGGAATCGTAACCGACCGCGATATTGTCGTGCGCGCCATCGCCGAGGGAAAAGATTGCTCAACGCCAATCGGCGACGTGATGACAACCGAGATTTTTTCCGTCAAACCGGACGATTTCGCCTTTGAAGCGATTCGTCTGATGGGCGACAAACAGGTGCGCCGCGTTCCCGTTATTACTGAAACAGGTGAACTTGCGGGAATCATCGCAATGGCTGACATCGCGCTCGAAATGGAAGACGAGCGCGAAATCGCCGAAACTCTGGAAGAAATTTCAAGCGGCGCGGCGTTCTGGAAGAAAGGATGAATTAGGAAAGATGAATGATGAATCCGGTTTTTATTCCGCGTTCCGCATTTCAAAAAGTATGGCAAAAGCGACAAATCGTTACTTTCATTTTTTGGCGGCGTCGAAAGACGTGCGTCCTTCGGGCAGATTGTGGTATCCGTCGGCTGACGTTTATTCGACCGCGGGCGGCTGGCTCGTCAAAGTCGAGTTGGCGGGCGTTTCGACCGAAGACTTGGAAATAGATATTCAGGGAAACGTGCTTTATATTTCCGGCACGCGGCGCGATAAAACCTGCACGCACGGCGTTTCGCATCATCAACTGGAAATTACTTACAGCCGTTTTGAAAAAACTCTGGAGTTTCCCGCGTCTATCGACGGCGCGCGTATCGAACATAATTTCGACAACGGTCTACTGATTATTCATCTTGTAAAGGGAAAATAAATATGCCGCAAATCTCAGAACGGAACGAGTCGAAAATTTATCCGCCCGAAAAAAAATTTTATTATTCGTCGGATTCGGACGAGGAAGAAATTATTTATCCCGAACAGCGCGAGGACGATATGGGCGAAAGTTCGATTCACGCAAAACTTATCAACAGATTTCTGCAAATGCTTCTGCATTTTTTCGGGCGATGTGAAGACGTGTTTCTTTCGGGAAATATCAATCTTTACTACGAGGAAAAAAATCCGAACAAATGGTATGCGCCCGATTTGTTAGTCGCCTTCGGCGTGCCGAATCACGAGCGCGCGAGCTATCAGGCTTGGAAGGAAAACGTTTTCCCGCAAGTGATAATCGAAGTCGCCTCGAACCGAACGTGGAAAACCGACATCAGCGAAAAGCTGGAAACTTACGGCGAACTCGGCGCGGAAGAATACTATATTCTCGACCCGGAATTTGCATATCTTCCCGCGCCGATGATGGCGTTTCACCGGCACGGCGAGCGGCTTTTAAGCGCGCCGGTCAACGAAGACCGAATTTTTTCGCCGCGTCTCGGATTGGAAATCGTGCGGACGGAAAACAATTTCCGCCTGTTTAATCCGAAAACCGAAGGATTTCTTTTGACTTTAGAAGAATCGGAACAAAAAAGGCATAAAATCGAATCGGAACTTGAAAGGCTCAAAGCTGAAATTGAACGATTAAAAACACAAAAATAATTTTTATGGCTGAAGAAAACACACCAAATCAAACAGAACAAACCGGCGGCGCAAAACAGCCGTTTGAGATTGCGGTTTTGCCTTTGCAGAACACGACGCTTTTTCCCGAAACGGTTGTGCCGCTTGCCGTCGGGCGCGAGCGTTCGGTTAAATCGGTCGAAAACGCGCTTTCGACCGAAGACAAGCTCATCTGCTGTATCACGACAAAAACGGCGGGCGTTACGGGCAACGACGCGAAAGCCGCAGACCTCTACGCGGTCGGGACAATCGTCAATATCAAACGGATGATGAAAGCCGATGACGCGATGCAGCTTATCGTGCAGGGAATCGACCGCGTGCGCGTCGTCGAATGGACGCAGGAACAGCCGTTTTTAAAAGCGAGGGTCGAACATCTGCCCGCTCTAAAAGTTGTCGATAACGAATCGGTCGAAGCCTTGAACCGCAATATTCAAGGACTTGTACAGCAGGCGCTGGCGATGCTGCCGAACGTTCCGCCGGAAATTCGGATGGCTGTCGTCTCGCAGACAAATCCGGTTCAGCTTTCGTATTTTCTCGCGTCGGTGCTTGATTTGGGCGTCGAGACGGAACAGAAAATGCTCGAAGCCGACACGATTGACGAGCTTTTAACGCTGTCGCACGCGGCTCTTTCGCGTGAAGTCGAGATTATGCAGATTCGCTCGAAAATCGCGACCGAAGCGCAGGGCGAAATGGACAAGGCGCAGCGCGATTATATTTTGCGCCAGCAGTTAAAAGCGATTCAAAAGGAACTCGGAGACGACGCCGGCGAAAAAGCCGACGCCGACGCCTTACACGAACGATTGGAAACGGCGGATTTGCCTGACGAAGTACGAAAGGAAGCCGAACGCGAACTCAAGCGTATGGAACAGTTGCCGCAAGCCGCGCCGGATTATCACGTTATCCGCACGTATCTCGAATATATTCTGGAATTGCCGTGGAAAGCGGCGAGCGAGGAAAAACTCGATTTGAACGAAGCGCAAAAAGTTTTGGACGAAGACCATTACGGACTTGAAGACATCAAAAAACGTATTTTGGAATCGCTCGCCGTCGTGAAATTACGCCCCGACTCGAAAAGCCCGATTATTCTTTTCGTCGGACCGCCGGGCGTCGGTAAAACCAGTTTGGGACGCTCGATTGCGCGCGCGATGGGACGCGAGTTTGAACGAATTTCGCTCGGCGGCGTGCGCGACGAATCCGAATTGCGCGGACACAGGCGAACTTACGTCGGTTCGATGCCCGGCAGAATTATTCAGACCTTGCGGCGCGTCGCGGTTAATAATCCGGTTTTGATGCTCGACGAAATCGACAAAATGGGCAACGATTTTCGCGGCGACCCGGCGGCGGCGCTGCTCGAAATTCTCGACCCGGCGCAGAACAACACGTTCCGCGACCATTACATCGATTTGCCGTTTGATTTATCGAAAATATTTTTTATCGCAACCGCGAACCAGCTCGGTCCGATTCCCGCGCCGCTGCGCGACCGAATGGAAATTATCCAGCTTGCCGGTTACAGCGACATCGAGAAATTGAGTATCGCCAAACAATATCTTATTCCGCGTCAGGTTAGGGAAAACGGTTTGCAGACAGACCAAATTGAAATCACCGACGACGCGATAAACCTTTTAACGGCAAGATATACGCGTGAAGCGGGCGTTCGTCAACTGGAAAGAACAGTCGGAAATTTGGCAAGAAAAGTTGCTTTAAACGTCGCGCAGGGAAACACGGAACACGTCAAAATTACAGCGAACGAAATAAAAGGTTATCTGGGCGCGCCGCATTTTTACCCGGAAAAAGCGCGCGAAGAATTGCCCGCCGGCGTTGCGACAGGAATGGCTTGGACGGAAATGGGCGGCGAAGTTCTTTTTATCGAAGCGACGATGCTGCCGGGCGGTTCGGGTTTGACTTTGACCGGACAACTCGGCGAAGTGATGAAGGAATCGGCGATGGCGGCGCGTTCTTATCTGTGGGCGCACGCCGCCGAACTCGGTATCGACCCGGAACAAATCAAGGAAAACGGCATCCACGTTCACGTTCCGGCGGGCGCGATTCCGAAAGACGGTCCGAGCGCGGGCGTAACGATGGCGTCGGCTCTCGCGTCGGTTTACACGGGCAGAAAGGTGCGGAGCGACACGTCGATGACCGGCGAGATTACGCTTTCGGGATTGGTGTTTCCGGTCGGCGGCATCAAGGAAAAAGTTCTGGCGGCGCACCGGGCGGGAATCCGGCGCATAGTTTTGCCGGAAAAAAACGAAGCCGACATCGAGGAAATTCCCGAAGAAGTGCGCGGTGAACTGGAAATCGTAACGGCAAATCGGATTGACGATGTTTTAAATTTCGTTCTGGAATCCGAACCGAGCCGAACGGCGGGAAAAAATTACGCGATTCAGGAAGCGGGCGCGCATTCGGATAGTTTGAATGAACCGCTAATCGCCAAAGAAAAGTAATTTTTCGGGTGAATAAAAACCGGACGAGCGATAATTTTATAATAATTTATCGCTCGTCTTTTCGTTTTGAAAAAAATATTACCAAATAGCTTTTTATAGTTGGAAAAATAAAACAATTTCGGTGTATGCTAGTAGGTTAGATGTGTCGAGCGAAAGTCTTGCCTAAATAAGGCTCAAGCAGTTTTAGGAGCTTATTCTCTTTTCAAACAAAAAACATATTTTTGAGTTAAAATTTTTTAGTCGGATATTTATTAAAAATGGCATTTAAGTCTTTATTCAGTTTATTTTCAAGCGATTTGGCGATAGATTTGGGAACGGCGAACACGCTCGTTTACGCCAAAGGTCGCGGCATTGTCGTCTCCGAGCCTTCGATTGTGGCGATTAACAAAGTTACAAATCAGGTCGAAGCCGTCGGGCGCGACGCCAAAGAAATGCTCGGCAGAACACCGGGAAATATCGTCGCGATTCGTCCGATGAAAGACGGCGTGATTGCCAATTTTGAAGTTACCGAGAAAATGCTTCAGCATTTTATACGCAAAGCTCATAACGGCAAGAGTTGGGTGCGCCCGCGCGTCGTCATCGGGATTCCGTCGGAGATTACGCAGGTCGAGCGCCGCGCCGTCGAAGATTCGGCGTATCGAGCCAAAGCGTCGGAAGTCTATCTGGTTGAAGAAGCGATGGCAGCGGCAATCGGCGCGGGCTTGCCGATTACCGAACCGCACGGAAATATGGTCGTTGACATCGGCGGCGGAACGACTGACATCGCCGTTATTTCCTTGTCGGGCATCGTCTATTCACGTGCCGTTCGCGTCGCTGGAAACGAGATGGACGAAGCGATTACGCAGTTTATCAAGCGAAAATACAATCTGCTTATCGGCGAGCGCACGGCGGAAGCGATTAAAATCGCGCTCGGTTCGGGTTTTCCGCTGGAAGAGCCGCTGACGATGGAAGTTCGCGGGCGTAATTTGATTGAAGGTATTCCGAAGACGATTACGATTTCGGATGAAGAAATCCGCGAAGCTCTTTCCGACGCCGTAGCGACGATTATCAACGCCGTCCGCGTCGCGTTAGAGCGCACGCCGCCGGAATTGTCCGCCGATATTGTCGAGCGCGGAATAGTGATGACGGGCGGCGGCGCGCTGCTCAAAAATCTCGACAAACGGCTGATGATTGAAACCGGTTTGCCCGTCGTAGTTGCCGACGACCCGCTGTCGAGCGTCGTTCTCGGAACCGGCAAAATGCTTTCGGATTTCGAGCTTTTGAAACGTGTTAAATGGGACAATTCATTGATGACAGGTAGTTAGTTCATAGAGTTTGTGGGGTTTATAGAGTTCGTAGAGTAAAAAATTCCTTCTACTCTATAAACTCCGAGAACTCTATAAACTCTACAAACTCAAGAAATGGCGGAAAGAAGTCAAAAAGAAGTTTGGAAAGTTACGCCCTGGCTAATGATTGCCTTGCTTTTAGGCAATTTTATTCTGATGGCGTATTCCGCCAAAACCGCTTCAAATCAAAGCGTTATTCGCGTTTGGGCGCAGACGGTCGCCGATTTCGTCCAATCGCCGGTAACGACGGTCAGCTACACCGTCTCCAATTATTTTCAGTCATTTGCCACTTTAAGAACCGCGCAGAGCGAAAACGACGTTCTCAAACAGCGCGTTCAGGAACTCGAAGTCGCGGTTCAAAACAAAGAAAGTTTATCGGTCGAAAACAATCGGCTTAAATCGCTGCTCGAACTCAAAGAACGCTCCGAAACCAGAGTTCTGCCCGCGAAAATTATCGGGCGCGACCCGTCGGCGTGGTTCGACACCTCGATTATCAATCGCGGCAGTCTCGACGGCGTAAAATTAAATATGCCGGTCGTTACCAACGGCGGCATCGTCGGCAGAATAACGGCGGTCAGCCCTTTAACATCGCAAATTTATCTGGTCAGCCGTGAAAAGGTCAGTCAGGGCGGAATTATCGGCGAAATCGGAAAATCCAACGCGCTCGGCGTCGTCAGTGGAACGGGCAAAAAAGAATTGCTCGAAATGGGCTATGTTCCCGGAAGCGTCGAAGTAAACGTCGGCGAAAGCGTTTATACGACCGGACAGGAAGGAATTTATCCGCCCGGATTAAAGATTGGCGAAGTCATCGAAGTTCGCCCCGGCTCGGCAACCGTAACGCACCAGATTTTTATCAAGCCGAGCGCGAATCTCTCGTCCCTGCAGGAAGTTGCGGTTTTGCTCTACGAGCCGCCGCCGCGTCCCGATTATGACAAAACCGTGCCGAACGCCGGGAAAGACGACAAGAACGGGAAGAAAAAATAAGTTCAAAGTTCAAGGTTCAAGGTTCAAAGTAAAAACCAATCGAAACTTTGAACCTTGAACTTTGAACTTTGAACCTAAAAGAGATGGAAAAGTTAAAAATCACAATCGCACTGGTTATCGCCGTCTTTTTGCAGTGGACGCTGCGAAATGTTGCCGAACCGTTTGTGTTTATTGATTTTCCTTTGATAATCGTGGTTTACGCCGCGCTCCAGCGAACCGGCATTCAGGCGCTGCTTTACGGCAGCCTTGCCGGGCTTGCCGTCGATGCCTTGAGC
>JALZOE010000409.1 GCA_030857325.1 Acidobacteriota bacterium | reverse complement strand
ATTTTCAAGATTAAATCGACGCGAGTTTTTGCGTCGGTCGGCTGCACGACGACGACGAGCCGATTGTTTTCGGAAACGATTTTTAAATCGGAATCCCGCGCGTTTTCCGCCGTCAGAAAAGCTCTCTCGATTTCTTTCGGAACATCGGATTCATCTGTTTTTTCAGCCGTGTCCGCCGAAATCTCGACGCGCCCGTAAAGATTTATGATTTCGACCGAACCGTTTGCCGAAAGTTGAAAATCGCGATGTAAGGACTGCGCCGAAACATTAGAGACAAAGAAAATTACTAAAAAAAGACCGTAAATTTTCATAATTGTAAAATTGTAAATCGTCAATCGTAAATTGTCGGCTGTAAATGGAGATTTGACAACCGCGTATAATTATAGCCGTCGTTAAAAGTTTTCGATTCACAATTTCCCCGTTTGTTTGCCCGATTGTTCGATGCGCTCGCGAATACGCTTTTGCCAGTTGCTCTGCGGGCGGTCGGATTCCTCAAACTGCGCGAGCAAATCCTTCATAGATTCTCCGCCGACCAGACGCGTTTTGATATAAAGCAGAGCGACGACGATTGACGAAAACGACGCCATTAAAATCTGAAACGGCAGCATTAAAATCGCCGTCAAATCTTCGCCGACTGCCGCTTTTATCCGGTTGCCGACGTTCTTTTTGTCGTCTGCCGCGCCGGTTTTTACGTCTCCGGCTTCGATGCCGTTCGCCGTTCCGAAATTTATATTTATCTGTTTGTCCGATTTTTCTTCTTCGGCGAGCGCGGCGACTTCGGGTCGGCTTTGCGCCTGATTTTCATTGTTCGGCTCATTTTTTTTCATTCGCGCGCCGGAAATTTTTTCACCGAAATCGGAAATTGATTTGACCGACGCGCCGACCAGAAAAGTGGTCAACGTAGCGGTGAAAATCGGCACTAGAAACATTATAAAAAGCGCCGCAATCGTCGTCGGCAGCGAGCGTTTGACAAGCATTTTCGAGCGCTTCATTGCCGCTCTGCCGCGCAGATTTTCCATCATCACGACCGGCGCGACTAACGTCCATACGACCGATAAAACAAGTCCGGGAAAAAAGCAGAGCGCGTAGCCCAAAAAAACGAAAACGGTTGACAAAGCTCCGGTGCCGAACAGCGTCTTTAATTTTTTTCTGGTTGCTTTTAACGCCTGCCGCAAGCTGATCGGACGCAGCGGCGCGGCGAGAATCCGGGTAACAATCCAGGTTGTCGTTCCGAACAGCAAATAGCCGCAGAAAATGCCGACAACCGTTGTTCCGACCATTAAAATCGGTTTAATCAGCGAGCCTGTAAATCGGTTGATAATCTCGCCGACGTATAAAAAATCAAACACCACCTTGAAAACAGTTACGATTATCAAAGGCAGATAAAGCAAAATCGCCAGACCCAAAAATTTCGGCAGATGCTCGCTGTAAATGGTCAGAGAACGGCGCAGAAGCGCGCCGATGCCTTCGGATTGGGCGCGCAGTTCCGAGGCGAACGCTTCCGCCGTCGGCGGGCGCTCAATCGGGTTTTTCGCCAGCGACGCGTGAATTATTTTTTTGACTTTTTTCGGAACTTTCTTTGCGTCGAGCGCGGGCGGCGCGCTTTCCTTGTGCGCGTTCATCACGCTCTCGAAATCGCCGCCGAAAGGCGTTTTGCCCGAAAGCATTTGATAGGCGATAACCGCGAGACTGTAAATATCCGAACGCGGCGAAAGTTTTTCGCCGCGGCATTGTTCGGGCGACATATAAAGCGGCGTTCCTAAAACCGCGCCGACGTGCGTCAACTCGCTCGTCGGTGCTTTTCCGGTTATGGATTCACCGGTTTTACCCGCGATTGAATCGTTCGTTTCGACGGGCGCGGACATCAATTTCGTTCCCGCGTTTTCATCCGGTAAAACGATTTGTTTCGGCGCGGCGGGCAAAATCGCCGTTCCGCCTTCAAAATCGATTTCGTTCGATTGAATCAAAGTTCCGGCTTCGGCAAACAAAGTTTTCGATTCGCCCGGCATTGCCATTGTCGCCGCTTCGCCGACGACATTCGAATCGACTTTATCGGAAACAGTATTCGGCTGGATTTTTCCGGCGACGGTTTCCCGGTTTTGAAAATTCCGTGTCGAGTCGGCAAAGTAATTTGAAGAATTATTTGCCGTTTCGTTTGAAAAGTTTTCTTCGAGCTTGGCGATTCCGAAATCAAGAACTTTTACCGTGTAGCCGCCGCGCTGGTTCGGCTCTAACCAGATGTTGTCGGGCTTTAAATCGCGGTGAATAATTCCCTGCGCGTGCGCTTGGTGAACGGCTGAACAAATCTGTTCCAAAATATCGAGCGACCAGGAGAGCGGCATTTTCTTTTCTTCTTCGAGAATTTCGCCCAGCGTGCAGCCGTCCAGATATTCCATTACGAGATAAGCGACGCGACCGAGCTTTGTTTCGGACAAACCGAAATCGGTTACGTTGACGACGTTCGGATGACGCAATCTTCCGGCGGCGCGCGCTTCGCGGCGAAAACGCTCGACAAACTCCGCGCGCTCCATAAACTGCGGCGCGATAACTTTTACGGCAACCGGGCGTTCCGTGCCGAGATGCGCGGCGAGATAAACCGTTCCCATTCCGCCGCGTCCGAGTTCGCGTTCGATTTTGTATTTATTGTCGAGTGTCTGCCCGACCAGAATTTCCAATTTCATACACGCTTCGCGCCGATGTTTTCCGTTTTTTTAATCGTGAAAGATTTTACGGTTTAACAAATCGAATTGTTCTGGAAATACGGCTTTTTCCCGTAATAAAAGTCCGGTTGTTTCGGTCAGGCTTTATATTATTACGCAACGGTAAAATTTACTATAACGCGTCTCAAAAATGGAACGCGGCTTTTAGTCCGCCATTACCTTGTAGTTTCAATGCGGACTAAATTAAAATTTAATTAAATTTAACTCTTCGGCGTATTCGCCTGAAACGGCATTTTCGCCGACGGTCGAAATTAAAAAATTATGGCTCTTTTGTTTTTCTTCCAAAATCGTGCTAAGTTTACCCGAAAAATCGCTTGTTTCGAGTTGTTCGACAAAGTTCGGCTCGATTGTCGCCAAACGCCGCAGACATTCGTGCAGATGTTCCCTGCCGACGCCGTATTCGCTTGCCTCGTCGTCGATTATCAAACAAATTTCGGCTTGTTCTTCGGTAAAAAACGCGAGCAGAGACGCGGTTTTGCCGACGCCGGTTTCAAATCGCGTCGAAGCGGGTGAATTTCTTTTGCCTTTTTGTTCTTCTTCGATGCGGTCGCGCAAAGTTTTTTTCTTTTCGTTTTCGTCCGGCAAAAGTCTCGTGTCAAAAATAATTGTTACGCGTTTGTCGTCTTCGGCGGAAAATTCGCGGACGATTAAGCGGTTAGCGCGCGCCGTCG
>JALZOE010000408.1 GCA_030857325.1 Acidobacteriota bacterium | reverse complement strand
AAGCCGAACAGCGCCGGGAACGGTCAACGTAATCTCGAAAATATTAATTCCGCCGGCGCGAACAGCTTTAATCGCTTCGGTTGCTTCATCCGCCGAACTTGCCCGAACGACCGGGACGATTCCCGCTTCGACAATTTGTCGCATTACCTGTTGTTTATTCATTTTTTATTCTAACAATACTTCGGACAGTTTTTGAAAAGTAATTTTCGCTAACTCGTTGAAAAATAAAGAAAGAGACTATTTAAATCAAACTTAGCTCAACACCTAAGTTTGATTTAATGTTGAAAAAAGAATTCGGTCATTTGAGAAGCCTTGATTTTATTGGGCTTCAGGCAATCAAAAAACTGTCCGAAGTATTGTAATGCAATAGGCGAATTTGGAATTTCGTCGCGGATTTCGACTTTGCCGTAACCTAAACCGACTAATTGCTTGACTAAATTATCTTCTAAAACTTGTTCGGGCTGTGTGGGCATAATTTTTGAATTTTATCATTGGTTTGTTTCTGGTAAAATGATGCGCGGGAGTTAAATTTTATGCAAACCGAACTGACACAGACGATTTTTCAGAAAATTCCGTTGCTGACTGAAGAGCAGCAGCAGAAAATTTTAGAAATTACCGAAAACTATTTGAGCGGCGAACAAGCGGCAAACGGTTGGGGAAAACTCAAACGGGCGATTGCCGAGAATAAAACTGTTTCCGCTGACCTTTCCTGAATTTCCAAACACGCTCTAAGATAAAATCAGGAGTTCAAATTGCTGCGAGAAGTTGAAGAATCAGCTGTCGAGTCCGAACTAAAGGGGCGAAAAGCCGAATCATCGCTGGAAATCGAGGAGTTGGTTATTCAGGCGGGTGGCGCGGAAAAGCATTACTGGCGCGATTTATGGCGATACCGTGAATTGTTTTACTTTCTGTCGTGGCGAGACATTTTAGTGCGCTACAAGCAGACGGAACTCGGCGTCGTCTGGGCATTGATTCAGCCGCTGCTGACGATGATTGTCTTCAGCGTGATTTTCGGCGCGATTGCCAAACTTCCGACGGGCGGCGCGCCGTATCCGATTCTGGTGTTTGCGGCATTATTGCCTTGGCAGTTGTTCGCCGGTTCGATGACTGCGTGCGGCAACAGTCTCGTCAACAACGCCAATTTGCTGTCGAAAGTATATTTTCCGCGTCTTATTGTGCCGGCAAGCGCGATTGTCGTCAGCTTCGTCGATTTTCTGGTGTCGGGAATAATCTTGCTCGGACTAATGATTTGGTACGAACAGGTTCCGACGTGGCGCGTTTTGGCTCTGCCGGTTTTTATTTTAATCGCCGGCGCGACCGCGCTCGGAGCGGGTTTATGGCTGGCGGCGCTGACGGTCAAATACCGCGATTTTCGATATGTCGTGCCATTTATCGTCCAATTGGGGCTTTTTGTTTCGCCAATCGGTTTCAGCAGCGATTTAGTTCCCGAAGAATGGCGATTGTTGTATTCGCTCAATCCGCTGGTCGGCGTAATCGACGGGTTTCGCTGGGCGATTCTCGGTGGAGATACGCACCTGAATTTGTTAGGATTCAGCCTGTCTCTGACGATTGTGCTGACGCTTCTGACGAGCGGAATCTGGTATTTCCGTCGAATGGAACGCACGTTCGCCGATGTGATTTGAATTTGTAAAACGACTTTCGGAATATTGCCGAGCGCTTAGATATTGATAATGTCAAACACGGTTATTCGCGCCCAAAATTTAGGGAAAAAGTATCTCATCGGGCGACAAAAGCGGGAACAGCACATGACGCTGCGCGACGTTTTAACCGACGGCGTCGACTCTTTCGTCCGAAAAATCAAACGCCGCCGCGCCGACGAACCGAACCAGTCGCAACAGGTATTTTGGGCGCTCAAAGACGTCTCTTTTGAAATCGAGCGCGGCGACCGTGTCGGCATCATCGGACACAACGGAGCCGGCAAATCGACGCTCTTAAAGATTTTAAGTCGCATTACCGAGCCGACCGAAGGGCGCATCAGAATGAAAGGGCGAATCGCCAGTCTGCTCGAAGTCGGAACGGGTTTTCATCCCGAATTGACGGGCAGAGAAAATATCTATCTGAACGGCGCGATTTTGGGTATGAGCAGGGCGGAAGTCAAACTCAAATTCGACGAGATAGTCGATTTTTCCGAGGTCGAAAAATTTCTGGACACGCCCGTTAAACGATATTCGTCGGGAATGTATGTAAGGCTAGCGTTTGCGGTGGCGGCACATTTAGAGCCGGAGATTTTGATTGTCGACGAAGTGCTGGCGGTCGGCGACGCGCAGTTTCAGAAAAAGTGTCTGGGGAAAATGGAGTCGGTCGGTCGTCAAGGACGCACGGTTTTGTTTGTCAGCCACAATATGGCGGCGGTCAGAACGCTTTGCAGCCGGGCGATTTTGATGAAGGACGGACGGGTGGTTAAAGATGAGGAAATCGAGACGGCAATCGGCAGTTATCTTCTGGAAGGCGACGCGTCCGAGGCGACGATTGTCTGGGACGAGCAAAACGCTCCGCAGTCGCCGGAGATGCGATTCGTCGGGGCGTATATCCTGAACGAAGCGGGCGAGCAAACTTCTCTGGTAGATTGCAGAAAAGAATTTTCCATCATCGTCGAATATCAAGTTCTCGAAACCGTCGACGAATTGAGAATCGGGTTTTTTATGCAGAACTCCGACGGAATCCCGATCTGCGGCTCGAACGAGCCGAGCGCCTGGTCTAAATCGACTAAAAATCCAAGCTACTACAGCGCCAAATGCGTTTTTCCAGGCTGTGTTCTGAACGCCGGCAGGTATTTAATCCGTTTCGGCGCGGACTTGCCGCCGTTCGTCGAGCCGCTGGTTACAACTCCGTTTTGTATAAGTTTAACCGTCGAAGATGTCGAAGGACACGGTTTAAGGAATGAGAGACTGCCCGGCATCGTGCGTCCAAAATTAGAATGGAATTCCGAAAATAAAACAAAACTTTCCTAAATTAAAATTATTATCGCTCGAATCGCTTAAAAACAATCGGTTCCGATTCGGACTTGCACTGTCGAATTCCGCTGGTATTTAGACAGAGCGCCCGGTAAAAAACTCTTATGAAGATTTTATATGATATTTCGGTGTTGGGAATGGGACATTATCAAGCCCGCGCCAAAACCGGAATTTTCAGAGTCGTGGAAAACATCGCTCGCGGTCTGGCTGAGTCGGAAGAATGCCGCCTGAGCTTTTGTTCGAGCCATTCTTTATTCAATTTGAATCAGACGATAGATTATCTGGAAGCGAATCCGGCGTTTGAAAACGTTCCGCTTATTCTTCCCCATTCGCCGAAAAACATTTATAAAAATATCAAGGAAGCGATTAAAAAGATTAACAATCAGCCCAAAGTCGGATTCAGATTGAAAGTCTTGCGAAGAA
>JALZOE010000407.1 GCA_030857325.1 Acidobacteriota bacterium | reverse complement strand
TCGGACGCGCCAGCCGGCGAATACCAATTTGGCGACGACCAATCCTTCGATTCGGCGCAAAATCAAGCTCAAGAGACAACGCCATCCTTCGACGCTTCGCAATTTGAAAGCTCGTCGTTTGAATCGACGCCGGGCTATTTACCGGCGAAGGAAGAAAATTTCGGCTCATTCGGAACGGAACAGGACGCGACAACTCGAAGTTACACTGCCGAACCGATTGAAGATGTTCCCGAACCGGCGGCGACAAAGCCGGTCAGGTCTCGTTTCAGCGACAAAAACGTCGATTTGCCGATAGAAGTTACCGAGGACGAACGCCGCCTACACAACGACGCGCGCCGCTTTGCCCGGCTTTTAGTTTCGGAAATCAAACTCTACAACGAACAAAAGGTTAAGGAAGGACGCGACGGCAGCGATTTATACGACAGGCTGCGCGAAGCGATTGACCGCTCGCGCGAAATGTACGACAAGCGGATTCAGCCGCCGGTCGCCGCCAAATTCGATTATTTCCATTATGAAGTAGTCAATACTCTAGCCGAAGGCGACGAAGTAAAGCTCGGCGCAAGTTATCCGGGCGCAACAGTTTAGCCGAATTTTGCAAACAATCGAAAAAGCCGTTCGATAAAATATCGAACGGCTTTTTTTGTATTTCAATGCTTTAAACTTGTCCTTGTTAAATTTTACCAATTTAAATAAAAATGTGCGTATTGTGCGGAAAACGCACGACGGTCGAGTGTGAAAAATACGCCCTTACTTCGTTCGGACTTCTGCATTTAGTCCGCACGAAGTTGATTTAGTATTATTCGACAATCTCAAACTGCACAAACTGCGTCGCGATTTTCTGCTTTTGTTTCGCCAGACTATCCGTTGTCACAATTTGCAGAACGTAGTCGCCCGGCTGCATTTCCGTTCCGAGATTCAGCGCGCCGACCGATTTTATTCTCTGCAAATCGGATTGTCCGAAAAGTTCGAGCGGCACTTGTCTGCCGTCGAAAACGAGTTTTCCGTCGCGAAACATTCTGACTTGAATCGTCAGATTCGGTTGTCCCGCCGCGGCGAGTTTGGCGTTGTAAACTTCCGTGCCGTAACGCAGAATCGTGCCGCGCCTGAAGCGCCGCAGAGATGTCGCGTTCATCGGGTCGGCGGCATTGACGGCGGCGCTCTCCGCTGTCGCCGCCGTATTCGGCGTGCCGTTTTGTGATTTTTGCCACTGTTCAGCCGTCAAGTTTTCCAGCACGATGCCGGAAACTGTCAGACGATTTTTTTTCAGATTCGGAACTTCGATAAACTGATTTGCCGAGCCGACTTTTTCGCTCTGCGAGTCGCGGATTGCCACGCGAAGCTGAAACGCACCCGGTTTTTTCACCGGAAACGTAAAGAAATAAACAAAGCCTTCGCCCATAACTTTCCGGTATCTTTCGCCCGTAACCGTCATCGTGTAAGACTGGCTGATTTGGTCGGCAACCGTTCCGTTATCGCCGAAGCTGACTGCCAAAACATCGAAAACGGCTTTTTTTGTGCCGTCCGGTTCGTCCGTAAACTTTAAATCGGCGGCGTTGACGTGAATCACAGACCGCACGAAAGAACCCGTTTTAGCGTCGTTTCCGAAAAGCGTATTGAGCCGCAAAGCGATTTCGTTGGCGGCGAAAGGCGAAGTCAGCGCAGTCATAATCTGCTGCTGCGCGGTGCGGTTCGCCGGTTTTTGAATTTGCTCGTCGCTGACGCCGAAAAATCCGCTGCGGTAGCGAACGCGCAAATCTCTGTTTTTAACCTTGATTTGCAGCTTATTGTAACGCCGCGTTTTCGGGTCGAAAGTGTCGGCGTCCGGCTCGTAGCCGAGCAGGTAATAACTTTGGTCGTCGAGTATTTTGCGGATGCCGCCGCTAATATCGTTGTTATTGATAATCGGAAAACCGCCGGTTTGCCTCGCCAGGTAAACCAAGCCTTCCTGCGTGTCGAAAAGTTCGTTTCGCCGGTCGGAAAGTTTTTCCTCTAGCTGGTCGCTCGACTGCTGCGATGTGTCGTCCGCCGCCGTCAATCCAAGCGTTTGCAGACCGCGTGGGTCCATCGTGTAAACGACGACCGACGCCCGGTTTGCTAAATCGGTCAGACGCCGTAGCGATTGCAAGATTCTCGAACTTTCGGTAAACCCGCTTTCGTCTTTAGTAAAAAGTTTAAAGCCGTCCGAGAGCAGCATTACGCTTTTTCGTCCCGGCAATTCCTGCATTCCGCGCACGATAAAATCGAGCGCTCCCAATGTTCCGCTGGCAAAAACGCTACCTTGAAAATCATTCGTGTTGCGTTCTCTGTTTCTTTCTGCTTCGAGCTGTTCTTCACTTATCTCCATGCCCATAGATTTTGCCCGTTCGAGCGGCGTGGGTTCAATCGTCGCGAAAGCTCCGATTTTGCCGCCGCCCGCCGGATTCCAGCGGACTTTTTCGATTGCCGCGTAAAGCTGTCGCTTATCCGAGCTAAATTGCTGGAGCGCGCCGATGCCGCCGCCCGTGCGGATAATCGCCACCAAATCGCCGTCCCGCATCTGCTCGTCAACGAATTTTTTCAGGGCGCGGCGGACAAAATGAACGCTTTCAAACGAGAGCGTCAAATCATCGACGACGAGCGCAATCGTCCGCCGCACTTGTTCGGGACGAATCTGCGTCGGCGGAATCGGCACGGGAACGGCGCTCTTGTCTTTTGCGTTCGACGTTTTTTCGTCCGCCGCGTTTTTGAGATTTGAAACAAACGAAAAACTCGTGATGTTCTGCTTTTCGCCGTTTTCGTAAATCTCAAAATCTTCGGGCTTCAAATCGGTAACGATTTTTCCGCTCCGGTCGGTAACGGTTACGTCGAGTTGAATCAGGGTGGTCGAAATCTTTACAACGTCGTCGTCGGTTTCAGGCGTCGGCGTCGGCGTTTGAGCGGTAGTTGCGAAAGCGAAATAGAAAACGCACAGCAGAGTGAGAAAAAACTTTTTCATTTGTAATCTCCAAAAAACTAAAATTTCTCTGCTATCATATAACGAAAGCGGCGGTCTGAAAAGAGTTTTTTCAACTCGTCGGTAACAGGACAAATCACCCGTCTTTTTTCGCATCAAAAACCGCGGAGTAATTATAAAAAATGCTATTTTACAAAAACCTTCGTTTCCATTCGTTTTCGATTTTAACGATTCTTCTTTTTGCGTCGGCGCTTCTGCTCGTTCCGTTCACGATTGGCTGTTCGGCGGCTGTTACGCAATTATCGGAAGAACAAGCCGCACAGATTTTACGAAATCTGACGAAAGACGGAAAATTGCCGTCCGAATCGCTTGTTTTAGAAATCGAGAATCGCTACGCAAAAACCCGCACCGGCGCGCTCGCCAAACTTCTGCGCGCGCACATTCGCTTTGAAAACAATGATTTTAAC
>JALZOE010000058.1 GCA_030857325.1 Acidobacteriota bacterium | reverse complement strand
CATCTGGGCAGACCGTTAAAAGATAAAAAGAAAGCCGAAGAAAAAGGAATGCCGTACGACGCGGCGAAATATTCGCTTCAGCCGGTTTACGAGTATTTGCGAGCAATGCCTGAATTGCAGAATGTATCGACGAGCGGTGATACTCCGATTGAAGTTAAAGATAAAGAAACGACCAAAGGTTTTGCGGAAATAAAAAACGACAAGGTTTTCTTTGCGGGCGATTGTGTCGGCGATGTCGTCAAAGCGCAGGTTGAAAAATTGAACGCCGGCGAAGTTTTGTTATTGGAAAATTTGCGTCTGTATAAAGAAGAAGAAGCCAACGACGAAGGATTTGCCGAACAATTAGCCGCGCTTTGCGACGTTTACGTCAACGACGCTTTCGGCGCTGCGCATCGCGCTCACGCTTCGACGGCGGGAATTACAAAGTTTGTCGATGACGCGGTTGCCGGTCTTTTGATGGAAAAGGAATTAAATTTTCTTGGGCGCGCGCTCGATAATCCCGAACGCCCGTTTGTCGCAATCTTAGGCGGGGCGAAGGTTTCCGATAAAATTCCGGTTATCGAATCTTTGATTGAGCGAAAAGTCGATAAACTGCTTATCGGCGGCGCGATGGCTTACACGTTTTTCAAAGCGCAGGGTTTTACCGTCGGAAAATCTCTTGTCGAAGATGAAATGATGCCGAAGGCTCTGGAAATAGAGCAATTGGCAAAAGACGCTGGCATCGAGCTTCTGCTGCCGACCGACCATCAGGTTGTCGATTCATACGACCCGCTCAATTCGCGCAAGACGATTCCCGTCGATTTTACAAATACCGGACTTGTCGGCTTGGACATCGGCGTCGAAACCGTCGGAATTTTCAAAAACGCTCTCGCGGGCGCGAAAACAATCGTCTGGAACGGTCCGATGGGAATGTTCGAGGAAAAACCGTTTGACGAAGGCACGATTGCCGTAGCCGTTGCGGTCGCCGAAGCGACCGAAAAAGGCGCAACGTCGATTGTCGGCGGCGGCGATTCGGTCGCCGCAATCAATCAAGCCGGACTCGCCGGTAAAATCTCGCACATCTCGACCGGCGGCGGCGCGACGCTCGAATTTCTGGCGGGCGATGTTCTGCCCGGCGTCGAGGCTTTGGACGATAAATAAAAAATAAAATTATATGGGACTGCCGAAATTAAAATTGAAAATATCGGTCGAAGATTATCTCGAAGGCGAGAAGGTCAGCCAAGTTAAACACGAATATATCGACGGCGAAGTTTACGCGATGGCTGGAACGAGCAAAAGTCATAATCGGATAATCAGAAATATTTTGAATAAACTGGGTAATCATTTGCGCGAAAGCGATTGCGAACCTTTTTTCGTCGATATAAAAGTTCGCAGCAAAAAATTTAATCGTTTTTACTATCCCGATTTGATTGTCGTTTGCGGCGAAGACGCGGAAAGCGAGTATTACACCGCCAAACCGAAACTGATTGTCGAAGTTCTCTCGCCCGGCACGGCGTTGACCGACCGGCGCGAGAAAATGTTTGTTTACAAAGAGTTGGAGACGGTCGAAGAATACGTTTTGATTGAGCAAAACCGAATGTATGCGGAAATTTACCGCCGCCGTGAAACGGGCGATTTGTGGGATTGGATTGAATTTGAAACGGGCGAGGAAATCGAATTTTCGTCTCTCGACTTTAAAATGCCGATGACGGAAATTTACGCGGGCGTCGAATTGCCCGAATTACAAATTTGGGAACGGGAAAACTTATAGAAATATGATTAAAGCGATTTTACTTGATTTCAACGGCGTCATTATAAACGACGAACCGCTGCATTTGCGGGCGTATCAGGAGATTTTGAAAAGTGAAGGCATCGATTTGACCGAAGAAGATTATTACTCGTCTTTGGGTATGGACGATAAGGCATTTATTCACGCCGCGCACGAACGCGCCGGGCGGGAAATTTCCGACGTTAATCTGCAAAAGATTATGGATGCGAAAACGGCGAGCTGGCGCAAACTGGTTGACACGGAAATTCCGCTGTTTGAAGGCGTCGAAAATTTCGTGCGGAAGATGGAAAAGGATTTCGCTTTGGGAATCGTCAGTATGGCGCGGCGCGAGGAAATCGAATATATTCTGGATAAAATCGATTTGAGAGACTGCTTTTCGATAATCGTCGCCGCCGAAGACGTATCGAATCACAAGCCGAATCCCGAATGTTATATGAAAGGTTTTAACCTGCTCGACAGAGCGCGAACCAGAACCGGCAAGCACAATCCGATTGTTCACGGCGAATGTCTGGTCGTCGAAGATTCGCCGCAGGGAATTAAGGCAGGGAAAGGCGCGGGACTAAAAACTTTAGGCGTAACAAATACGGTTTCAGCCGAACGATTAAGAGAAGCCGGAGCCGATTCGGTTTCCAAATCGCTTGCCGATTGGATGCCCGACACGGTTCGCCGCGTTTTTGTTTAATTGTGGACGACTACTTATTACCAGATGTCGTTTGTTAATAAATCTTCAAAGGTATCGCGTTTTCTGACTAGTTCGGCTGTGCCGTTTTCTCTGATTAAAACGATTGGCGGCAAAAATCTCGCGTTGTATTGAAACATCTGCGCGACGGAATACGCGCCGCAGTTTAACAAAGCCAGAACTTCGTTCGGTTTGACGTTTTCCGGCAAAAGGCGATAATCGGGCAGACGGTTTTCGCCTTCGATGTCGAAATAAACGTCGCCGCCATCGCACAAAGGTCCGGCGACTTTATACGGCGCGTCGTGCGCCTCGCCCGCGCGATTCGCCGAAATAAGATGGTAATACCATTTATAAGTTTCCATCGAAAGCAGAATGTTAAAACCGGCGTCGGTCAAAAGCCACGAGTCGTTTTGGATTTTGGATTTTGGATTTTGGATTACCGACTTGCGAAGCGGTCTTTGTTTATAATTTCTGATTGTTGTTAGACAAATTCCCGCATCGCTAATCACGCTTCTGCCTGGTTCCAACAAAATCGTCAAATCGTTCCACAAATGTTCGACATCCGATAATTTTGCCTGCGTTCGCGCTTTTTCCATAATAACGCGCATTACATCCGCTGGTTCTAAATCAGCAGCGAAAAGCTCGCGCCGCTCTTGTGTGATTTGAAAAGCGTTTGAATCGTCGCGTAGGTAATTGACGGGAAAGCCGCCGCCGAGATTGACGTGCGAGATTTTGCAGCCGGTTTCGTCGTAAATTTTGCGTAAGTGTTTAAAGAGAATCGTCAGCGCCAAATCGAAAGGTTCGACATCCGGCGTTTGCGAGCCGAGATGAAGATGTATGCCGCACAAATTCAGAAAATTGTTTTTGCCGTATTGTTTAAACGCGGTATAAACTTCGTCCGACATCATACCGAATTTCGACGTCAGCATCGCCGTCTGCAAGCCGCTGTGAGTTTTGGTTTCGATTTCGGGAACGAGCCGCAGCGAAACATTTGCAGTTTTATTTAACGAGCGCGCAACCGTTTCAATAAGTTCCAGCTCGTAAAGCGAATCGACCTGAATGGCGTAGATTCCGGCTTTTATCGCCGCTTTGAGTTCTTCGACGGTTTTGCTCGTGCCGTTAAAAATAATTTGTTCGGGCGCAAAGCCGATTTTTAACGCTTTCCAGAGTTCGCCGCCGGAATTTACTTCCAAATCCGCGCCCGCTTCTTTTACGGAACGCAGAATCGCCATATTTGAATTGGCTTTGGCGGCATAACAGACTTTTAACTTGCCGGGCGTAAATTCACCGGCGCGTTTTAAACGTTCGATATTGCTTTTAATCCGCGCTTCGCCGAAAACGAAAAGCGGCGTTCCGTATTCTTCGGCTAAATCAACTGCCGACACGCCGCCGATATATAATTGATTGTTTTGAACTTCTAAAAACCTCTGGATTTCCCAATCCTTATTCATAAATATATCAAAACTTAAAAGCCGAAAATAAGGATTTCAATGTCTTTAGCCGGAGCGCGGACATCTTGTCCGCAATGAACGCATCAAGCGTTCAAAACGGCGCGAGTAAAACTCAACTAATGAATTTTATCGAAACGTTCGTTCGCGCATCTGGCGCTCAATGCGGACAAGATTGTCCGCGCTTCCAGTATTGAATAAGCGAGTTTTACTCGACATTCTTTGTTCCGATTCCCGTGCCGCGCGCGTATGAGCCGACGGTTATCGGCAACTTGCCTTTAAAATCAATCTCGCCCATCACGGCGCGGGCGGCGGCGCGTTGCAAACTCGTCATATCGCCGTAGGCGACGGCGTAAGTTTTCATTTCGGGAAAACCGCGCAGAAGATACGGATTGCCGAAACTGACGTTTATCGTGTTCGGATTGTTCCGCAAAATCGTCTGCAAAACACGGCTTCCGGTTTCGGGAAGCCCGACGCTGTTTTTCGCGCCCGAACGGACGCGCCCGAAAAGACCGGCGACGACGATTTCAGCGTTTTTCGCTTTTTCAATCGCTTCCTGAACTTCTTTTGCCGTCGAGCGTTCGTCGATGACGATTCTTTCCGTATTCAAACCGAGACGGCGAAGCTCGCCGGTAAAAGTGTTTCCCGCCGAAAAACGGTCTTCGCCGTTTGTGATACATAAAACGACGGCTTTTTTTCCTTTCGCAAGCGGCAGCGTTTTGCCTTCGTCCTTGACGAGCGTCATCGCGGCGTTTGCGATTTCGTCGCTTAACTGGCGCGTCTGCTGATTTGAAACAATCCGGTCGATTTGTTCAATCGGCGTGATTTTCTGTTCGGTCAAACCGAGCCGGTATTTCCAGGCTAGAATTTTGCGCGCCGATTCGTTAAGGCGTTCCTGCGAAATTCTGCCCGAAGCGACCGCTTCCTTTATGCCGCGAATCGCCGCGTCCGTGTTGGCGGGTTTTAAGATAACGTCCGCGCCCGCCAGAACCGCGCGAACCGCCGCTTCGTCCTGGTTGAAATAAATCGTCAAGCCGCTCATATCCATCGCGTCGGTGGCGATTAAACCGTCGAATCCGAGTTCTTGGCGCAGCATTCCGGTAATTACAACGGGCGAAAGCGTCGAAGGAATAGTCGCGTTCTGGCTGACGACTTCGGATTCGGTGTAAGAGGCTTTGATTGATTCTTTAAGCGGTTTAACTTCGGTCGGGTCAATCTGCGGCAGAGAAATATGGGCAATCATAATCGAGCCGATGCCGTTATCGATAAGCGATTTGAACGGAACGAGTTCGATTTGCTCCAGCCGGCTTTTCGGCAGATTGATAATCGGCAGACCGCGATGCGAATCGACTGCCGTGTCGCCGTGTCCGGGAAAATGTTTTGCCGTCGCCAAAACATTTTGGCTTTGCAATCCGGTCATAAAAGCCGAAGCGAACCGCGCTACGTCCTGCGGATTTTCGCCGTAACTGCGGACGTTGATAACCGGATTATCGGCGTTGTTGTTGACATCCGAGGTCGGCGCGAAATTCCATTGAACGCCGAGAGCGCGTGCTTCGCGCGCCGTAATCTCGCCCTGCCGACGCGCGAAATCGGGATTTCCCGTCGCGGCAATCGCCATATTCCACGGAAAATTTATCGTCTCGTCAAACCGCATCCCGACGCCGGTTTCAAAATCCGCCGAAATGAGCAGCGGAATCTTCGCCGCTTCCTGCATTCGATTAACCAGATGCACGGTTTCGTAAACGCCGCCGACGAAAACCGTGATGCCGCCGACTTTGTTTTCCACAATTTGCCGTTGAAGCTCTTTATATTCCGGGCTTTCCTGATTCAAATAACGAGCGTTGATTCCGATATGAACGAGCTGCCCGACTTTTTCGTCCACAGTCATTTTCTTTAATTGTTTGTCAGCCCATTTGAAAGCCTTGTCCGACGGACGGAATTTTTGTTTTTCGGTTTGAGCCGAAAAAGGCAAGGCAAACAAAAGAACGAGAAAAAACGCGGTTAATTTATTGATACTTCTTAAAATCATTTTTTAAATTTGTAAAGCGGATGATATTAGACAATTTGTTTAGTCGCTGTGATTGCCTGATTTATAATTTAACTTATATCAGCCATTCTAATCAATTTGCCGTTTGTTATCAACATTAAATATAAAGCTCGCCAGCCACGCGACAAAAAACGTCGTCAGACTTCCGAACAAAACATACCACGTAAACGCGATACTCGTCGCAAATTTGATGTAGATAAGCAGCAGAATACTCGCCGCCATTCCGATTAAAGCCGGAGTCTGCGTAACTCTTTTCAAAAACACGCCGACGAGAAAAACGCCTAAAACCGGACCGTTGAACAGCGAAGCGATGGAAAGCGCTTGGTCGAGCGCCGAACGCTGTTGTCTCATAACGACGAGCGCGACGACGATTTGCACGATGCCGATTACCAAAGTCAACCATTGCGAGACGCGCAGATAATGTTTGTCGGCGAGATTTTGCCGGAAAGGTTTGTATAAATCGTTGACGAAGGTCGCCGCAATCGAGTTGAGCGACGAGGAAAGCGCCGCCGCGAAAATCGCCGCGACAACCAAGCCCGAAAGTCCCGGCGGCATATATTTAGTGATGAAATCGGGAAAAACCTTGTCGCCGCCGGTAAACGGAAAAGTCGCGGGAATGCCCGAACCGGCAACGCCCGCGTTTGCGTATTCCGCCGCGTTATAAGGCGCGTAAAAAGCGAAAAGTAAGACGCCGATAAACAAAAAGCCGATAAATTGTCCGAGAACGACCGCGCCGCTCGATAATAAAGCAAGAGAAGCGCGGCTCGGTTTGTTCGTGCAGAGATAACGCTGGACGAGATATTGGTCGGTTCCGTGCGTTGACATCGTTAAAAAACAGCCGCCGATTAAGCCCGCCCAAAACGTGTAGGTTTTTGTAAAATCGAGCGTGAAATCAAAAAGTTGAAATTTGTTAAATTGCTCTCCGATTTCAAAAACGCGCGGCATTCCGCCGTCAATCTGATTAAAAATCACGACCGCCGCCGCGATTGCGCCGCCGATATAAATCGCCAACTGCACGACTTCGACCCAGATGACGGCTTCCATTCCGCCGAAATACGTGAAAATTATCATTATCACGCCGAGCAGCACAATCGAGCCGACGATAACAGTAGTCTGGTCGGCGTCCGGCTGAAACGCGACATAGACGGCGGCAAGCACAATCGCCGTCAAAAGCAGCCGAATGCCGTCGGCGATATTTCGCATCACGACAAATAGCGCGGACGCCAGCATTTTAACTTTCGTGCCGAAACGAATCCCCAAAAGCTGATAAACCGTTTGCAGCTCGCCCTTAAAATACATCGGAATAAACAGCAGGGAAATGACGACGCGCCCGAGCATATAACCGAAAACGAGCTGCAAAAACTGAAAATTTCCGTTTCGCGCAAACGCGATTCCTGGAACGGAAATAAACGTAATCGTCGATGTTTCAGTTGCCACAATCGAGGCGGCAATCGCCCACCACGGCACATTCCGGTCGCCGACAAAATAATCTTCGGTCGTTTCCTGTTTTGACGAAAACCAAACGCCGAAAAGAGTTACGCCGATTAAATAGCCGAAAATGATGATTAAGTCTAGTGTTTGCATTTGGATTCGATTTGAGAAACTGTTTTTTATTTTTCTGAAGACAAATAGTTGATGGTTTTTTCAACAACAAAATTATTTTTACTTAAAGTTTCTTCAGCCGTTTCACTGTTTACACCGGCGCGAAACATTACGAGCGCGACTCTTAAATCTTCGTTTGCTTCTTTCATTAAAATTTGGGCTGTCGTTTCTTCTAAAGAAGTTTCCGCAATCAAAATACGCAATGAGCGTTCTTTTAATTTGGCGTTTGAAGATTTTACATTCGTCATCCGGTTGCCTTTGACATAACCGAGTCGAATCATCGAAACGGTCGAGAGCATATTCAAAATCATTTTCTGCGCCGTGCCGGATTTCATACGGCTTGAACCTGTTATTGCTTCCGCACCGACGATTGGAACAATGGCGATTTCAGCCGTTTTTGTCAAAAGCGAATCGGGAACGCAGGCGACGCAGGCGATAAAGCAGCCGAGTTCGCGGGCGAATTCGACCGCGCCGATTGTATAGGGCGTCCTGCCCGAAGCGGCGATGCCGACGACCGCATCTTTTTCGGTTAAACCGCGATTTTGTAAATCCGTTTTTCCGGCTTCTTTGTCGTCTTCGCTGGCTTCGACGGCTTTGTAAAGCGCTTCGTAGCCGCCCGCGATAATGCCTTGAACCAATTCCGGCGAAACGCCGAACGTCGGCGGGCATTCGCTCGCGTCGAGAACGCCGAGCCGTCCGCTCGTTCCCGTGCCGACATAAAAAAGGCGTCCGCCGTTTTGCAGTCTTTCAACTATTTTATCGATGGCGGCGGCGATTTGCGGTAAAACTTTTTCGACCGCCGCCGCAACCGCTTTGTCTTCGTCGTTTATCAAACCAACCGCTTCGAGCGTCGAAACGCGGTCGATATTCGCCGTGCGCGGATTTTCCTGTTCGGTTATCGGAATTGACATAACTTTCGCGTTAGTCTGCCAACGGTTTTTTAAAAGGTCAAGGCAAAATTTCAAATACTCAAATTATATAAATTTTTTTGCCTCAATAAAAAAGTCTTGAAATATAATTTTAAACCTATTATTATTGAAATTGTGTTTGTATTAAACACAATTTGTTATTGATTAACATCTCAAAATCTCTGCACTTTATAAATCTTCGTTAATACAAAATAAGTTTACAAATACAAGCGGACAAACAGTTTAATCCGGCTGTGCTGACAAGCGGCTGCAATGCGTGTTCGGAAAAAGTTTCTCTGGATTTTGATTTTACGATGGCTTTTCAGCCGATAATCGATTTTGAGCAAAAAAGCGTTTTCGCGCAGGAAGCGCTCGTTCGAGGTTTGAACAAAGAATCGGCGGGAGAAATTTTATCGCGCCTGACGCCGGAAAATGTTTATAAATTCGACCAGCTCTGCCGCGTCAAAGCCGTCGCTTTAGCTTCTAAATTAAAATTCGATTCGTTCGTCAGTATAAATTTTATGCCGAACGCGGTTTACAATCCCGAAAATTGTTTACGGACGACGCTCAAAGCCGCTGCCGAAAATAATTTTCCCGTCTCGCGGATTATTTTTGAAATAACTGAAGTCGAGCGCGTAAATAACGACAATCACTTGAAAAATATCGTCGTCGAATACAAGCGACAAGGCTTTAAAACGGCGATTGACGATTTCGGCTCCGGCTATTCGGGCTTGAATTTACTGTCGATATTTCAGCCCGACATTATCAAACTCGATATGGAATTGATACGCGATATTGACAAGCATTTCGTCAAGCGGACGATTGTCAAAAGCGCCGTCCAGATTTGTCGGGATTTGGGAATAACGGTTATCGCCGAAGGCATCGAAACCAAAAACGAGCTAAACGTTCTGCGCGATTTCGGTCTGAATCTGTTTCAGGGTTATTATTTCGCCAAACCCGCGTTTGAATCGGTCGCCGAGCTTTCACTGGATTCTTTCTCCCGATGATTTTTTCCTGAAATTAAAACATTCCTCGTTGTTTATTCTTTAAAGTTTTCAAAGGCGAGCAGCGCCGCGGCGTGCGCCGGAACGAGTTTCGGCGCGGAAAGAAACGCTTTGGGCGCGGTGCGGTGAATCGTCTCCAGCAGTGAATCGGTTATCAATTCTCCGGCTTTGAAAATGCCGCCGACGAAGCCGACCGGAAATTTTTGCGATTTTAACTTGAGTTTTTTGATAACGGCTTCGGCTGCCATTCCAAGCTCGCGCCCGGCTTCGCGCAGAATCTCGACGGCGGTTTCGTCGCC
>JALZOE010000406.1 GCA_030857325.1 Acidobacteriota bacterium | reverse complement strand
GGATTTCAAGGCGGCGATATTCGCCGCTGTAATACTTTCGGAACGAGGTAATTAAAAATTACCTGCCGCAGTTACGAGAAATTATTTAACTCCGACCGCTGCGAAGATTAAGCAATTTTTATGGAAACTACCGAATTAAGATTTGACTGGACAATCGCAGAAATCGAGGCGATTTACAATTTGCCGCTGCCCGAATTGGTGTTCAGAGCGCAGAGCGTTCATCGACAGTTTCACAAAACGGACGAGATTCAGGGCTGTCAGCTTTTGAGCATTAAAACAGGCGGCTGTCCCGAAGACTGCGGTTACTGCCCGCAGTCGGCGCATTACAAAACCGGACTCGAACGCGAACAGTTATTGAGCGTCGAGAAAACTTTAGAAGCCGCAAACAACGCAAAAAACTCCGGCGCGACACGTTTTTGTATGGGCGCGGCGTGGCGCAGTATTCCCGACGGCGAGCAGTTCGACCGCGTTTTGGAAATGGTCAAAGGCGTGCGTTCCCTCGGTTTGGAAGCCTGCTGCACGCTCGGAATGCTCGACGAAGAACAAGCCGAAAAACTCGCCGCCGCCGGGCTTAATGCCTACAACCACAATCTTGACACGTCGCCGGAATTTTACGGCGATATTATCTCGACCAGAACTTACGACGACCGCCTTAAAACTCTTGCAAATGTTAGAAAAGCAGGCGTTACGGTTTGTTCGGGCGGCATTATCGGAATGGGCGAAACTAAACGCGACCGTTACGGGCTGCTCCGGCAGTTGGCGATTCAAAATCCGCATCCTGAAAGCGTGCCGATAAACCAGCTTGTTCGTGTCGAAGGAACGCCTTTGCAGGACGAAAAAACGCTCGACGTTTTCGATTTCGTCCGAATGATTGCGACGGCGCGAATTTTGATGCCGACATCGATGGTGCGCTTGAGCGCCGGTAGATTGCAACTCTCGGATGAAGCGCAGGCGATGTGTTTTCTGGCGGGCGCAAACTCGATTTTTATGGGCGAAAAACTTCTGACGACGCCGAACCCGGAATCAGACCGCGACGCGCGACTGCTCGAAAAATTGGGAATGCGGCTTTTCTCCGAATCGAAATACCAAACGTTGTAGGGGCGACGGCTTGTCCTCGCCCGCAAATGTTAATAAAAATCAATATTGAATAAAAATAAACCGGCGGGCGAGGACAAGCCGTCGCCCCTACATTTTACGGCATTGCGGGACAGAATCGCCGGAAATCTCGCCCGAATCGAAGCCGACGGCTTGACCAGAAAACTTGTCAGCCCGCGCGGAATTGATTTATCGTCGAACGATTTTTTATGTCTGGCGCAAGACGAGCGAATAAAAGCGGCGATGATTCGCGCGGTGAAACGCGAAGGCGTCGGCTCGACCGGCTCGCGGCTGCTGCGCGGCGAAAGAGATTGTTTCGCGGCGGTCGAAAAACAATTTGCCGATTGGAAGAAAACGGGCAGAGCGCTTTATTTTAATTCGGGTTATCAGGCAAACATCGGGCTTCTGCAAACTTTTCTGGAAGACGACGACACGGTTTTTTCCGACGAGCTTAATCACGCAAGTTTGATTGACGGCATTCGTTTGTCGAAAGCGAAGCGCATAATTTTCAAACACCGCGACACGGACGAAATCGCGAAACTTCTGCGCGAGACCGAAACGGACGGGCAAAAATTTCTCGTTACCGAATCGCTTTTTTCGATGGACGGCACAATCGCGCCGCTTCGGGAATACGCCGAAATCTGCCGCGAGACAAACACGAATTTAATCGTCGATGAAGCGCACGCCGTCGGCGTTTTCGGCGCGACGGGCAGCGGTTTGATTGAAGAATTCGGCGTCGAAGACGATGTTTTTCTTTCGGTCAGCACGGCGGGCAAAGCAATAGGCGTTTCAGGCGCGTTTGTCGCCGGAGAAGATTGGGCAATCGAATATCTAATAAACAAAGCGCGCCCGTTTATCTTTTCGACCGCGCCGCTTCCGGCAATCGCCGACGCTTTGCAAACTTCGATTAAAATCATTTGCGAAGAAAAAGCCGGACGCGAAAAATTATTGAATCTGTCGAAATTTTTTCGGCAACTACTAAATGAGAAGGGCATAAATGTTTCGTCGGACAATTCGCAAATTGTTCCGGTTTTTATCGGCGAAAGCAAAAAAGCCGTAAAAATCGCTGGTTGTTTGCAGGCAAAAGGCTTCGATGTTCGCGCCATTCGCCCGCCGACCGTAGCGGAAAATACGGCGCGCCTGCGCGTTTCGCTCAATGTCGATTTAACCGAAGATATTTTACGCGAATTTGTCGGCGAATTAACTTTATATTTGAGAGAAAAGATTTAATCGCAGATAAAGAAAATGAACGGAATTTTCGTTACGGGAACAGACACGAACGTCGGAAAAACCGTCGTTTCCGCCGCTTTGACGTGCGCTTTCAGAGCGAAGGAAAACATTTGTTACTGGAAACCGATTCAAACCGGAATCGAAGCGGACAATGATACGAAAACGGTTAGGCGATTGGCTGACTGCGACGACGAGGAAATTTTTGACAAAGGTTTCCGGCTCGAAAAACCGCTGTCGCCGCATCTTTCGGCGCGGCTCGCAAAGGTCGAAATCTCAATCGAAAAGATTTTGGATTTATTGCCGAAAGAGAAAAACGAAAAGTTTTGGATTGTCGAAGGCGCGGGCGGCGCGCTTGTTCCTCTGAACGAAAATGAATTGATGATTGATTTGATGAAAGCGCTCGATTTGTCCGTCTTCGTTGTCGCTCGTTCCGGTTTGGGAACGATAAATCACACGCTTTTAACCGTCGAAGCCTTACGAAATCGGGATTTGAAAATTTTCGGCGTTGTAATGAACGGCAAACCGAATGAAGAAAACCGAAAGGCGATTGAACATTTCGGACAAGTAAAAGTTTCGGCGGAAATGCCGCGATTTGAAGAATTAACAAACGAAAATCTATCGGCTTGGTCAAGTAAAATTTTGAAGATTTAGCAACGAATTACACGAATTATTTTTTATTCGTGTAATTCGTTGCTAATTTACTTTCCGAAAAAATTATTTTATGAATTTAACCGAGCGCGACCGCAAAGTTTTGTGGCATCCATACACGCAGGAAAAGACCGCGCCGCCGCCAATCGGGATTGTGCGCGGGCGCGGCGTCTGGCTCGAAACCGAAGACGGTCGGCAAATTCTCGACGGCACTTCTTCGTGGTGGGTGAATATTCACGGACACGCGCATCCGTTTTTGAATGCGGCGTTAGCGAAACAGGCAGGCGAACTGGAACACACGATATTTGCTGGATTTACACACAAACCGGCGGTCGAGTTAGCCGAAAAGTTGGTCGCGCTTTTGCCGGAAGGACTTTCAAGAATTTTTTATTCCGACAACGGCTCGACCGCCGTCGAAGTGGCGCTGAAAATGGCGT
>JALZOE010000405.1 GCA_030857325.1 Acidobacteriota bacterium | reverse complement strand
ATCGTCATCGTTCTCTTGTCGGTTTTCGGCGGACCGAACACGCCCGGTTTTATCAAATGGATGTCGGACAAATTCGGCGGCGGGCAAGGTTTAAGCCAGATTTTCCTTTTATTTTTCGCGCTCGGTCTGGTTTCGTGGCTGACGATGGCGCGCGTCGTTCGCGGGCAAATTCTCAGTTTGAAAAATCAGGATTTCGTAATGGCGGCGCGCGCGACCGGCGTTTCGACCGCTTCGATTATTTTCCGTCATCTCGTCCCGAACGCGCTCGGACCCGTAATCATTTACGCGACTCTAACGATTCCAAGCGTTATGCTCACCGAAGCGTTTCTGTCATTCTTGGGAATCGGCGTCCAAGCACCATTCGCGTCCTGGGGAAGTCTGGCGGCGGACGGCATCAAAAACATTTCCGTTTTTCCGTGGCAGTTGATTTTTCCGGGCGTAACGATGGCTTTGACGCTTTTTTCGCTCAACTTTTTAGGCGATGGCTTGCGCGACGCGCTCGACCCGCAGACTAGAAAGTTTTAGCTGATTTAATTGAAAATTATGGTTACGGCAGAAGTTTCATTTTCAAAAGAAGAACTTATCGGCAATCTCACGCCGCAAAATCCTTTGCGTTTGTTCGGCGTAAGCTGGACAGATTACGAAAAAATCGCGGAAGAATTCGGCGAATCGAATCCGTTTCATATTACTTTCAACAAAGGAATTTTAATAATTATACCGGTTACGGAAATTCACGAGCTTCTAATTAGCTTGATTGAAAGATTTATGACAATCGTTTCGCTCGTCGAGCGCATTAACATTGTTCCGACGGGTAAAGCGACGATGCAGTCGAAGCAGCGCGACATTGCCGCCGAACCCGACGCTTCTTATTTTGTAGCAAACGCTGCCGCTCACCGCATAAAAAATTACGTTCCGAAAGAAATCGAACTCGCGCCCGATATTGTCGTTGAAGTAGATATTCATCATCCGTCCGGCGACAAATTTGAGATTTACGCGGAGTTCGGCGTGCCGGAATTTTGGCAATATGACGGCGAGCGGTTGAAAATCTTTAAATTACAGGAAACCGGCGAATACGCCGAGATTGAAAACAGCGAGCAAATTCCGATTTTAACCGGCGCGATTCTCACCGAATTTCTAAAGCGCGGACTCGATAAAGACCAATTTACGGTTTTGAGCGAATTTCAAAATCAGCTGCAAGAGAATAAATGATTGAACAAAACGGAAACATTTTAACCGTCAACGACTTAAAGACTTATTTTCAAACCGAAGACGGCGTAGTCAAAGCGGTTGACGGCATTACGTTTAAACTCGGAAAAGGTGAAACTCTTGGAATCGTCGGCGAATCGGGCAGCGGTAAATCGGTAACGAACTTGTCGATTATGCGCCTGATTCCCGAACCGCCGGGAAAAATTGTCAACGGCGACGTGATTTTCGACGGCGTTGACATTCGCGCGCTTTCGATTGACGGCGTGCGAAAGATTCGCGGAAAACGCATCGCGATGATTTTTCAAGACCCGATGACTTCTCTGAATCCGTTTTTGAAAATCTCGACGCAGTTAATGGAAGTTACGCAGCTTCACTTAAAGCACACGAAAAAACAAGCCTACGAACACGCGATAAAAATGCTCGAACTCGTCGGCATTCCCGACGCGCCGAACCGAATCAACAGTTACCCGCACGAATTTTCCGGCGGAATGCGCCAGCGCGTAATGATTGCGATGGCATTGTCTTGCGAGCCGGAATTACTTATCGCGGACGAGCCGACAACCGCTTTAGACGTAACGATTCAGGCGCAAATTTTGGAACTTATCAAAGATTTAAAGGCGCGTCTCGGCACAAGCGTAATTTTAATCACGCACGATTTGGGCGTCGTCGCCGGAATGACCGAAAAAATTATCGTGATGTATGCCGGAAAAGTTTTCGAGCAAGCCCCGACCGCCGAGCTTTTTTCGACTCCGGCAAATCCATACACGAAAGGCTTATTAAAAAGCGTTCCCGACCCGGCGCACGAAGAAGGAACGGAACTTTACCAGATTCCGGGATTGCCGCCCGATGTCGCGCATCTGCCGCCGGGCTGTCCGTTCGCGCCGCGCTGTTACCGCGTCGAAGAAATTTGCCGTCAGGAATATCCGCCGTTCGTCGAGATAAACGAAAATCACCGCTCGCTGTGCCATTTCGCGCAGGAAGTTTACGCCGAATCGCAGAAGGAGAACGCACTTATAAATGCCTGAAACTAACCAAGACAATTTAATCTCTATTCAAGATTTGAAGGTTCACTTCAAAATCGGCGGCGGACTTTTCAAAGAAACAAAGCACGTCAAAGCCGTTGACGGCGTTTCTTTGGATATTAAAAAGGGTGAAACGCTCGGACTTGTCGGCGAATCGGGCTGCGGAAAATCGACGCTCGGCAAAGCAATTCTGCGCCTGACCGAACCGACCGGCGGGCAGGTTTTCTACAACGGCAAAGATTTGGCGCATTTGTCGCAAAGCGCAATGCGCGACGAGCGGAAAAATTTGCAGATGATTTTCCAAGATCCGTATGCGTCTTTGAATCCAAGAATGACGGTTGGGCAAATTATCGGCGAGCCGCTGAAGACTTTTAGTTTATCGAACGGCAACTCGGCTGAAAATCGCGTGCAGGAATTGATGGAAACCGTCGGGATGAGTCCGCGCTTCGTCAAGCGTTACCCGCACGAATTTTCCGGCGGTCAGCGCCAAAGAATCGGAATCGCGCGCGCTCTGGCGGTTGACCCGGAATTTATCGTGGCGGACGAGCCGATTTCCGCGCTCGACGTTTCGATTCAGGCGCAGATTATGAATTTGATGGAGCGTTTGCAGGCGGAAAAGAATCTGACGTATCTTTTTATTTCACACGACCTTCGCGCGATTCGCCACCTTTCCGACCGCGTTGCCGTAATGTATTTAGGGAAAATCGTCGAACTCGGAGACGCGAAGGAAGTTTACCGCGAACCGCTGATGCCTTATACAAAGGCTTTGATTTCCGCCGTTCCCGTTCCCGACCCACAAATCGAAGCCAATCGACAGCGAATCATCCTTAAAGGCGACGTGCCTTCGCCGATAAATCCCCCAATCGGCTGCAATTTTCACACGCGCTGCCCGTATATGATTGAAAAATGCAAAACAATCGAGCCGCCGATCGTCGAGATAAAACCGAAACATTATGCCGCCTGCATTCGCATCTCGCCCGAACAGCCTCATATCGAAACGGTTGCGCCGGACGACGCGCCCGGTTTGCGCGACTTAAATTTAAACAATCAGGCAAACCACAATTAAAATATTTGATTGGATAAAATTCGATTTGTAATTTTAATCAAGTATTTTGCCTGTTTGATTTATAATTTGAAAAATTTCAAAAGAAAAAAGGGAGCATTCCGCTCCCTTCCCACATTTAGAT